>NZ_DBLYGC010000018.1:0-72805 GCF_056818865.1 Butyribacter sp. | reverse complement strand
CTGAACAACTCCATTATACCACAAACCGTGAGGAGATTTTTATATTTAGTAACAAAAAAATGTCGTATTTATGCGGCGTGTGGCGTTTCGCAAACGCCTATGTATAATAAAAGTGGTAAGGAGTGTGAAATATTAATGACAATCGACAGAAAAAAAGTAAAAAACGTTTTTAAGAAATATACAGATAATTATGACACAAGTGACGAGAAGATAAAACTTAAAGTTGATCATACATACAGAGTGGCTGCTCTCAGTGAGAGAATAGCCCGTTCGCTTGGTCTTGGTGATGATGATACAAATCTTGCGTGGCTTATAGGAATGTTGCATGATATAGGAAGATTTGAGCAGTTGAAAAATTATGGCACATTTTCTGATGCGGAGTCTATTGACCATGCTCATTATGGTGTTGAACTTTTGTTTGAGGATGGTATTATCGAAAAGTTTGTGGGTGAAAATGCTGCAAAAGATTTAAAAGGGACAAAAGACTTAAAAGAGACTGCTGTTAAATCCGAAAATGAAGAAAAAGAGACAAAAGAAATTTCAGAACTTGATATATTAAGGACAGCGATATGGAATCACAGTGCGTATCGTGTTGAAGAGGGACTTACTGACAGAGTAAAGATGTTTTGCAATATCATAAGAGATGCAGACAAGATAGATATTTTAAAGGTAAATTATGATGTTACACTTGAAGTGATTTATGATGTTACGACAGAGGAACTTAAAAATTCAGGAGTGACAGATGAAGTAATGAAAGCTTTTATAGAACATCATGCGGTGCTTAGAAGTTTAAAGAAAACACCGATAGATAATCTTGTTGGGCATGCGGCTCTTGTTTTTGAACTTGTCTATAATGAAAGTTTTAAGATTGTAAAAGAGCAGGGATATATTGAAAAAATGCTCTCATATGTTTCTGATAATCAGGATACAGTGAAGAAATTTGAAATAATGCGTAATGACATGAACAAGTTTCTGGCAGAACATGAATAGGAGATAAATGTGCAAAAAGAATTAAATATAAAAAAGCTCATATTGCTTATTATGCTGATAAGCTTGATATGGGCAGGTGGATATTATGAATATACAAGTGCTATTTTGGGCGGATTTGTAATGGTTTGTTTTGTATATGCATTTGTAAAAGTTAAAGGTGACAAAAAGCGCAGCAGTAAAGTTGAGCTTAATTCAGGTATTATATTTTCAGAGATGTTGACATTATTTTATGGGGTGAGCATTTTCTATGCAACTTACAGTGCACTGGCTCAGGCAGCGTGTCAGGAAGGAAAGATTGACAAGGTAGCAGAATATGAAAAAAAGGCAATCGAAAGAAATAAATTTGATAAAGAACAGTATGTTGAATATTTATATTTGCTTAATGATATGCTTGGAAATAAAAAAATCGCAGACAATGATAAACTCACAGGCAAGATAATAAAAAAAATGAAAGAAGTTCCCGGGCTTATAGAAAAAAACAGAAAAACCGTAAGTAAATTAGGAAAAAAGATAAATGATAAGGTTGATATTGAACTTGATAAAGAGCTGTTGAAAGAAATACAGGAGCTATAATCGGTTGATATAAAGGACTTAATGTGCTAATATTAAAAAAAACGGTGTTCTGTTAAAGATTAGACAGTACTGGGTCTAGATAAAATATATTTGTCACAGACAGCAGTTTATGAAAAATAATGTAAAATGAAAAGAGGTAAATGCAAATGAGAAAAAGACTTTTTTCAAAATTAGCAATTGTTATGTCAACAGCTATTGTAGTGTCAGGTTGTTTTTGCCCTATAGACAAGGCTTTTGTCAACGCTGAAACTATTCAGGATGAAGATGATTCATATTACGATGACGATTCGGATTATGATGATTCAACGGATGACAGCTATGACGATTCGACAGACGATAGTTATGATGATTCAACAGATGACAGTGACAATGAGGAAACTACAGGTACAAAAATTGATGATGTAAAATTATCAAGTTCCGAGTTACAGGCTTTTATAAAGGAAAGTGATTCGGACGAAAACGGTTATATCAGTCAGTCTGAGGCAGAGAAAATTACATATGTTTCAATAAGTAAAAAAGCTTCACAGTCAGATCTTACTCAGATTATAAAATTATATCCTAATATAAGCGAACTCATGTGGAATGCAGGAACGCTGACCAAATTAACATTTCCAAAGAATAATATAAAAAGGCTGAATATTACTTCAAAAGCTGCATCACAGTTAGTTATTTCAGGTATAAATCAAAAACTAAACAATTTGTCTTATACAGCACAGGGAAGTAAAAAATATGCATTTAATTTTGCAAAGGGCAGTGCGTACAAGAAAGTTGAAGATTTTAATCTTATGGGAAAACAGATAAATGGAGTAAAACTTTCAAATGCAGAAGTGGGTACATTGTATGTGACCGATACATCCGCTAAGAAGATTGATGCATCATCAGACAAAATCATTAACTTATGGGTACAGAATAATAAAAAACTAAGCTCATTTACGGTTAGAAATTGTTCTAAATTAAAATCAGTGAGCTGTGCCTACAATGCTCTTTCAAGATTAAATATAAGTGGATGCCCTAAACTGTTATCTGTTTCATGTGACAGAAATAAACTTACAAAGCTTGACATTTCAAAATATAAAAATCTTAAAAGTATAAGCTGCGGACAGAATAAACTGAAAAAATTTGATATATCAAAAAATAAAAAATTAATATCAGTTTATTGTAATGATAATAAGCTTACAGAATTAAATACATCAAAAAATAAAAAACTTAGTTATTTCGGTTGTTCAAATAACAAGCTTAATAAATTAAATGTTATACCAAACAAAAAACTAACTACACTTTCATGTTATGGAAATAAATTTACAAAGGTAAACTTAAAGAAGAACAAGGAACTTGTATCAATGGCTGTAAGCAAAACATACAAACTTATGTCAAGTTATATTCCTACAGCATCTAAGTCAAATACAAATTATATATATATCGATGTAAAGAAAGGAACAAAATTAAATCTTGTAAAATATGCACCGGCATTGAAAAAAGCAAAGTTCAGTATTGGAGAAGATAGTCAATATATAACTGTAAACAAAAAAGGCGTTGTAAGCATAAAGAAAAAGAAAGACTATGTATATGGTTATGTTATAGCAACTCTGAATAAGAAGGAATACAATATCCGAATTATGGGATTTTAACAAAATGCAGATTTAGCGGTATCAGGAAGAATATATTAGAAAAATAGATACCGGTATATAAAAAATAAGAGCGGTGGCAGGATTGTATAAGCCTGCACCGCTCCTGTTTTTTTCAAGATTTCATATATTTATGCAATTTTATATGTTTACACAAGTCTATATATTTTCCACGATTTTATATATTCACACAATCTATACATAAGTGATTATAATACTTCCAAATTTTACTTCGCCTGTAAGGTATACTATAGGTGAGCCGGTACTTTTATTTTTGTTGCGTTCTTCAATGGCTCCCGCAAATACAGATGCTTTTTGAATTATCTGCCATTCTTTTGGAATAAAAAGCTGTGTACATCCAAAACTTTGTTTAACATAAATTTCTGCTGTATCAGCAATGATTTTTGCACTGTCAAAATATACTTTAAGTTCGCCAAAGGATGATTCAAGAGATGCTTTTTTAAAGTTACCCGTATTTATATACTTTGCTGATGCACCGAATTGGTTGTAGCCATAAAAAGTTTCATTTGTATCTTCGTTAAAAACAGTCTGATGTTTTCCGACTTTATCAGGATCATCATAATCATCCCATTCCACATGTTTTTTTGCGTTATAATTATTGTGCGGAAAATGTTTGCTTGGAAAAAGCATTGAAAATCCGATAGTGAGCAGTAAAGCAATTATTAAAACTGTTTTTGTGGATATATACGGAAAACCGAATACACTGTCAAATATAAGCCACAGAAAGGCAAGTGAGAAGAAAAAGCCACCAAAACTTCTTGCAAATATTGAATTTATGGCAGTTCCGACGAAAATAGCTCCTAATATTATTTTAGATACGCTTATGGCAAATGTAACAATATGAAGCTGATTTAATATAAGACAGCATGCTATGGCGATAAGCATAAGTCCCCAAAAAATTGAATTTTTATTTCTGTTCATGATTTGACCTCTTTTCTGTGCTTCTTAGCACTTGATTTTTGATTGAAAATTTTTTATTGACAGAGATTAGACTTCAGAATTTTATAACTTTAAGTTTGCTGTTTTTATCTGTCTGATATGATTAAAGCATATGGTTAAAATGTTGTAAATATTATTTCGGTAAGTGGTAGATTTTTATGGGTAAGAGGTGAGATATGACAGCCATAAATAATGTGTGCGTAGTTCAATTCACACCATATATGTACCATTCACGCAAACTTTCATTTTTTTTCTCGCAGATACAGTATAATATTTGTAGATTCATAAGAAAAATATTGAACAGGGGAGGAAACTGCCTATGAAAAAGAAACTTAAAGAAAGAATAAAAACTATGGAAAATATAAAAAGAATTTCCGGTAGGAAAGGGTTAAGACACCTTTGCAGCATGATACTTGTATTCAGCCTGGCATTGTCGATTGGAACGGCATACCTGCCGGCGCAGACGGCAAAGGCATATTATGATACGTCTATGACACAGTTTAAAACACAGTATCTGGATACAGATACATTTGATGTAAAGGGAATTGCTTATCTGGTAGGAACAGACAATATTGCAAAAATCGGAAGTACACAGACAGTTTATTCGGTTCCTGAGGGAACGAAAATTCAGGGACATACCATAAAAGCAAAGTATCTGCCACAGGACAATAACCAGACAGTCAGATACATATGGACCGGAGGCGGCAATGTAGTCGGCGGTGGTATTGACTGGATAAGCGATTATAATTCAAGTGCAGCTTTTCTTGAGTATGAGACAGCTAAATTTAAGGTACTTGATTATGATGACGAATGGGTTATTGTATGGAGTAACGGATACAGTCCTGCTTATAGTCTTACGGAATTTCATTCCTGTGCGGCATATCTTGTGCAGACTGCTCATCGTCCGGGATTTTATCGTGTGAAGAGAAGTCAGGTCTGGATAGATGTCGGACGTTATAAGAGTACAACCCCGGCAGATGGAGAAAAAGTGACGATTGAAGCTGATGGAAAAACAACAAAGTCATTCGTTGGAATACGCTTATATGCAGGGATTCCGTCATGGGGAGACTCATATCGTGTTCCTATAAATACAAATCTTCAGGTTGTTTCAACAGAGCCTGTTGAATCAAAGACAAAGGGCGATACAAACAAATATTATAAAGTATATTTTAACGGAAAGAATTCTGTGAATTATATGACATACAAGAAGCCGGGATATTATTATGTTGATGCCAGGTATGTAAATCTTTACAATAAGGGAAAAAAGGTGCCGTCAGGAAGCAGTGAGGGTAAGATTTTTAAATTAAGCGATGGCAAAGAGGTCAGCGTTTATGAGAAAAAGGACACGACAAGCACTGTATTGGGAGCTTTATGTAATGATGCGTTAGTTGACTATTTTGCAGAGGACTCGGATGATACATGGACTGCAATATGGTTCAACAGCAAAAAAGCTTATATAAAGAGTACCAATTTTTCAAAAACCACAGCAGTAAGCAGTGGAAAGAAGATTACAAATATGCATGTAAAGGATATTGTAAACAATCAATATATAGTTATGTGGGATGACCTTTATAACAGTTCAGCATATACAGTCGGTGTTGCTACTTCGTGGGATGATTTCTGTCTTGCAGCAAAAAGTCTTCCGGCAGGAAATATCAATCCTACACTTGTTCAATATGATAAAGCTGTTGAGGATAACTATTATACAGTGAAAAACTCATGCTTCAAAAACAGAGGTACGGTTGATATTATCGTATATTCAGACTTATCAAGCAAGTCAAGTGACTCAGGGCACATGACACTTGCATCACCACCTAAAAAAGATACTAAACCTATTGTAAGTATTGATTGGTATATGAAAAAGGACAAGCTAAAAAAGAAAAAACTTATTGGCAAAAATTCCATAAAAATTACTTATGTGTATTCAAGCTATGATAAGTATCAGCTTCAGTATTCTACTGATAAGGACTTTAAAGATGCGAAAACAATAAATAAGTCATGTGCGGCTGCAAATAAGCATTCCGATAAACCAATGAATATCACGGGACTTAAAGCAAATACAACTTATTATTTCCGTCAGAGAAGTAAAAAAGCTGTAAATACAGATGCCGGAACAAAATATCTCATTGGATCATGGTCTAATGTTTTGAAAGTAAAAACAAAGGCAAAATAAGATATATAATAAACAAAAATATATAAATATTTGAAAACAAATAAAACAGGGCATTCACAAAGATTGGAATGCCCTGAAATTTTATGTTTTTGGCTATGATATATTTTGAAATATCTACTTGGAAACAGCTTCTACGCGAATAGTGTTTGTCTTTCCTGATACACCGCTCACCTGTCCGCCTGTAAGGACAACATTGTCTCCTTTTTTTAGATTAAATAATTTCTTTGCATGATTCATTGCATGATAGAACATGACATCAACAGAGTTAAATTCCTCGCTGAGAACAGGAGTTACCCCCCAACTCAAATTTAATTTTCTCCATGCTCTTATGGACGTAGTCATACCGATAATATCAACAGGGCAGCGGAAACGGCTTACCATACGAACAGTATTTCCTGAAAGAGAACTTATGACAATACCTTTTGCGTTTGTATCAATAGCCATTGCACATGTGGCATGGGAAATGGCATCAGTATTATCTTTAATTCTGTATTCAGTAGTTCTGAAACGTTTAGCATAATCAATATTTTTCTCTGTATACAGAGCGATTTCTGCCATGTTTTTAACAGCGTCAACAGGATATTTACCTGAAGCTGACTCGCCTGAAAGCATTATTGCCGATGAACCATCATAGACTGCGTTTGCAACATCAGAGATTTCCGCTCTCGTAGGACGAGGATTTTGTATCATGGATTCAAGCATTTCGGTTGCAGTTATAACTCTCTTTCCTAGAAGTCTGCATTTTTTGATAAGATACTTTTGTATGGATGGAACTTCAACGAAAGGAATTTCCACTCCTAAGTCACCTCTGGCAACCATAATTCCGTCTGCAATATCACAAAGTTCTTCAATGTTGTCGACACCTGAGCGGTTTTCGATTTTAGCGATAATATCAATATCTGAACCGCCGTTTTCATTTAAGAAATTTCTAATGTCGAGCAAATCCTGTTTTGTTGAAACAAAAGATGCTGCGACAAAATCTACTTCGTTTTTTATACCAAAAAGTAAATCTTTTTTGTCCTGTTCGCTCAAGTAAGGGCCAGTCATCACATGGTTAGGGAAATTCATGCTCTTGCGGTCAGACATTTCACCGCCGACTTTTACTTTACATATAGCATCATTACCCTTGAGTTTAGCAACTTCAAAAATAAGTAATCCATTGTTTACAAGAATGGTGTCGCCAATTTTAAGTTCATTTATAAGATTTTTATAGCTTACCGATACACGTTCATTGTTGCCCTCAACCTCGTCGGTAGTAAATGTAAAGGTGTCACCATCTTTTAAAGTGACTTTGTGATTTTCAAATGTGCGTATTCTGTATTCAGGTCCTTTTGTATCAAGCATAATAGCAATAGGAAGGTTTAATTCTTCACGGACTTTTTTTATTCTGTCTATTTTTTGCTGATGTTCAGGGTGTGTTCCGTGTGAAAAATTGAGACGCGCAACATTCATTCCTGCTTTACACATTTGTTTTAATGTTTCTTCACTTTCGCTTGCCGGGCCAATGGTACAAATAATTTTAGTTTTTCTCATGATGATTAGCTCCTTTCGATTAGCCGATTTACTTTTCAGTGCTGTTATTTATCATATCATTGCCATGTTCGTCGGGATTTTCCGTGTCACTGTTTGAAAACCATAAACCGAATGCGGTAAGTCCAACAATGAATAGTATTCCGATAATAATAAAAATAATTCGTAACATAACTTTTCTCCTTGTATTTATGATATTGATAAAAAGCTATGTTAATTTTTCTTTTTTCCATCCTGCAAATGAATATAATCAATAATATTTTCAGTTGATTTTGGTTCACAGAGACCGGAGAGATATTCCGATAAATAATAGTATGACGGAAAATGTATTGTATGAACAATATCTGTTATATAAAGTAATAATCTATATGTATGTGAAAAATTATTTTTTTTATGGACTATGTTTGAATATGAGTACAATTCCTGTCTGCCAAGCATTTCAGGTGTACATGCATCATCATTAGAAGAAGTGGCAGATGTTGTATATATATCATTTGGAAAACCGGAGCTAAAACTTTGCGTAAAAAGTATGGGAACAGATGTCTGATGAATATTGATACAAGACACAAATATACAAAGCACAATAAACAAATATGTATGTCTGTAATGTTTTTTTTCAGTAAACATATGCATCTGCTCCCTTCCGTTTAAAATACCTTATTAGAATATCACATTGATTTAAATAGGGCAAATATATTTAATGTAAAATTAGTTAATTTGTTTTATTTTGGATTTTTCCATATGCAATTCCAGGAAGTATTCCCCTTTGTGCCTGTCTTTATTTTAACTGTGTTACTCCATGGACCATAGCACTTTTTTCCATTGGCATAGTATATTGCTCTTGTCCTGAAATAATAAGTTTTCTTTGCTGACAAACGTGCAGTATAAACATCTGAATTTGTGTTGTCAATATATGAACTGGTTCTTCCAGGCTTAAAGTTTGATGTTTTTGACATCTGATATTGAAAAGATGACACTCCGTTTTGGGATTTTGCACGGACTTTAACCCATCTGTCATTTTTCTTTTTGCATACGGCAAATTTTGCTTTTTTTGCTTTTACTGTTATGTTTGCAGTTACCGTAATGCTTGTATCATCTGTTGATTTTGCGGTGATAGTGGCATTTCCGCAGCCTACAGCTTTTAATATTCCGTTAGAGGATACTTTGACAACATTTTCATTATCAGAAGTCCATATGATTTTAGATTTATCTGCATCGTCTGGTGTGACTGATTTTAAAAGAGAATAACTTTTCCCAAGTGTTATTGAAACGTTTGATTTTTTGAGGTTTATTGCAGATATAAATTTAGGGATGCTGCATTTGAATTTGTATACACCTGTTTCAGTTGATTCAAACTTGATGAAGTAAGTGCCGGCAGAAAGCATTTTATCTGTTATTTCAAAGCTGTTGGTACCTTTCTTTTTATAATTGCTTTCATATATATTTTGCCAGTCTTTATCGTATACGGTGATTTTATAAAGATATACATTTGAATCAACATTTATATGAAGATAGCTGTCTTTTGATAGTGTAATATTATAAAAATCAAGTTTATCTGTGACAGATAAGAAACCGGTTGTCTGTTTTTCGATAGAAATCGGCATACTTGTGTCAAAACTGTTATTAGGTTCTGTCTCATTGTTGCCTGCTGCTTCAAAAGAAGTTTTTATACGGTAATCAAAAGTTATATTTGCATTTCTGCTCTTTATAGCTTTTATGATATAATCTCCTGCTTCGAGATCTGAACTCATGGTGCCTGTCTTAGGGTCAACAGATGAGCCTGACAATTCAAGACTGTTAATGCGGCTGCTCTCATCGCAGTTATAAATATAAAAGCAGATGCTGTCTGCGTATGACTGGGCTGTAACTGTAAGTTTTCCTGCTTCTTTTAATGTTATGTGATAAGTGTTTGCAGCAGTATCTGCATTACCATTTACCCATGCATCATCAGTGTTGATATCTGAGACAGCGGCGTGAACTGTGTCAGATATAAAATTTACACCTGCTGTTGCAATAGCAAAAGAAAGCCCTAATGCAATAGCTTTTTTTGTAAAAACAATTTTCTTTTTCAAATTTATACTCCTCATTTCTTTGTATTTTTTGACAAAAAAGTTTGCCGGCGTTTTTATAAAAACAATAACAGTTTAGCATAAATACATATTGTAGAAAAGAAAAAAGTTTTTATTTATGTTTTTTTTTTCGTGTTAATATGATAAAATATGTGTGAAAAATATATGATTTTGTATAAAACTGTGCAGTTAAATGTCGATTTAACAATGAAAGTGTTGAGTGGAGGTATATGAACTTTCGGAAAGGAGTTTAGGATGAAGAAAAAAATTTTAGCATTATTTATGTCATTATTCGTGGCATTGTCCTTGTCTGCATGCAGTGCGGGAGAAATAGTTGATTTTGCAACTAATAATGTGACAGATGGTGGAAGCAGCACACAAAACGGCACAAATTCGGAGACAGCCAAAAAGGCAGCCGATACAAATCCGGCGGGTATGAAAACAATCGCTAAAGACAAGTTAAAGATTGGTGTGCTTTATATAGGAAGTGCTTCTGAAACTTCAGGTTATACATATGCACATGAGATAGGCATTCAGGGAATGGCAAACAACATCGGACTTGACGAGTCTCAGATTGTGCGAAAGGAAAATATCAACGACAGTGACGAAAAAGCAGTAAAAGAAGCCTTGCAGGATTGCGTTGACAAGAATTGTAACGTTATTTTTGCTACAAGCTGGGGCTATATGGAGCAGACAGAGAAATTTGCAAAAAAATATCCGGACATATATTTTGCACATGCGACAGGTTGCTTGAGTAACGGAAAGAATTTTACCAATTATTTTGGAAGAATTTATCAGGCAAGATATTTGTCAGGTATAGTTGCAGGACTTAAAACAGAAACCAATAAGATTGGCTATGTATCTGCCATGGGAAGTGATAACAGCGAGTGTACAGGAGGCGTTGATGCGTTTGCGATTGGAGTTGAGTCAGTAAATAAAAAAGTTAAGATATATGTTGCAGTTACCAATTCATGGTATTCGCCTGACGATGAAAAGAAGGCATCTGATGCACTTATAAAAGCGGGGTGTGATGTTCTTGCACAGCATTGCGATACGACAGCACCGCAGGAAGCATCAGAGAACAATGGTACATGGGCAATAGGGTACAATTCAGACATGAGCAAGGAAACTCCAAAAGCTACACTTACGTCTGTTATATGGAATTGGAGTGCATATTATACATCATATATAAGCAGCATAATAAATGCATCATACAGCGGAGAAAATTACTACGGAGGAATGAAAGAAAGTCTTGTTAGTCTCACAGAGTTGTCGTCACTTTGTGATGATCAGACTGCAGAAAAGGTAAAAGAAGCTAAAGAAAAGATTGTTTCAGGTGATTTTGGTGCGTTTGATGGAGTGTTAAAAACCAATACGGGAGATAGCATTGGAGAGGAAGGAAAGACACTTGATGACGCAAAAATTACCGGAGAAATAAACTGGTATTACCATAATGTTTCAGAATTGAAATGGAAATAGGGGGTTGCGTATGATTAAAATATTTGAAAACTGGAAGCTTAAGTACAAAATATTATTTGTGGCACTGTTGCCGATACTGGCAGTCTGCATTGCAGTTATTATTATAAATAATACTGTCATAAAAAATGCATTGCTATCAAAAACAAAAAATGAATTACAGGCTACAGCAGAAGCATTACATACAGCATATAATCAGAATTCAGGAGAATATTTCAGAAATGATTCCGGTGAAATCTGGAAAGGTACATACAATGTATCACTCTCTCAAAAACTTGTAGTTGAGATGAGTGAAAAAACCGGAAGCAGTCTTACTTTTTTTTACGGTGATGAACGTATAGTTACTTCTCTTAAAGATAAAAAAGGTGATTATATTCTGGGTTCAAAAGCTGGAGATTATGTGAAAAAGAATGTTTTACAAAAAGGTAATGATGTGTTTTCAAGTCGTGTCAGTGTAGAAGAAACGATGTATTATGGTTATTATATTCCTGTAAAACAAAATAACAGTGATGATGTTATCGGAATGATATTTGCGGGAATGCCTGTAAAAACTGTTGACAAGACCATAAATCTTGTAAGTGGATTGTTGTTCTTTGTTCTTGGTATTGTTCTGATATTGACAATATTTGTATGCTTTATTGCATCAAAGGGAATAGCAGCTGCTATTGAGGATAGTGTTCTGGTAGTTCAGAAAATGGCTTCGGGAAATCTGAGTGTAAATATAAATGAAAAAAATTTAAACAGAAAAGATGAAGTAGGAAAACTTTCAGCAAGCACAAAAAGCCTTCAGGAAAGCCTTCACAATATGATAGGTTCAATATCAGAAAACACATCAAGACTTGACAGTTCGTCAAAAGACATGAGTAATGTTGCAGGGCAGGCGAGTGATGCCATGTCATCAATCAGTGAAAATCTTAAGAGTGTACTTTCGAGTGCAAAGAATCAGGCAGAGGTTACGGGAAGTGTTACGGAAAACGTAAACAATATTAATCATATGCTTGGAAATACTGGAGATGAAGTTGACGGTCTTTCGGATGCAGCGACAGATATGCTTAAATCAGGAAGTGAGGTAGCTAATAGTCTTAAGGATTTATACACTTCAAATGAAGGAGTGCTTGATGCGATAGATAAAATAAGAGAGCAGACAAGCGAGACGGATATATCTGTAGAAAAAATAAAAGAAGCTGTAAATCTTATTGCGTCGATAGCTGAAGAAACAAATCTGTTGAGCCTTAACGCATCTATTGAAGCGGCAAGAGCCGGTGAAAGCGGAAAAGGTTTTGCGGTTGTAGCTGTGGAGATAAGCAAACTGGCTGACCAGAGTAATGCTGCATCAGCAGATATAGAAAAGATGATTATGAATCTCGGTGAGAATTCCGAAAAGACAATATCGACTATGGAAACTGTACAGGATGCGATAAACAGGCAGTCTGAGGATATGAATAATACAAGAAAAATCTTTGAGAAAGTTAAAGGATGTATCAAATCCGTTGCAGAAGGAGTTACTAATATCAGAGAGGCAACAGAAAGACTTGAAGGTGAGACATCTTGTATAGCGGATGACATAAATAATTTGAATCTGCAGGCTGAAACAAACATGCAGAATATTGAGGAAACACTTAAAGCGGGCGAGGACGTATTGAAGATAGTAAAAGACGTAAGCAAAATGTCAATGACAGTAAGCACTGCGGCAAATGATATGTCTGATTCGGTAGAGAGATTTAAGACACAATAAAAATTAAAAAAGAAGTCCAATAAAAAGGACTTCTTTTTGTTGGTTTATGCGGATAACAGGAGTCGAACCTGCACGCCTCACGGCACAAGAACCTAAATCTTGCATGTCTGCCAATTCCATCATATCCGCATAGTGCCGATAACTTCAACACTGTTGGCAATAGTACCATATGCATTATATTTTGTCAAATGGTATCCTTGTTTTTCTTTCTGAATTCAGCAGGGCTCATTTCGACATATTTCTTAAATTTTGTATGGAAATAGTCAACATTTTTATAGCCAACTTTTTCTGCTATCTCATAAACTTTGAGGTCTGTTGTAAGGAGAAGCTCTTTAGAGTGTTTAATCCTTACTTTGTCTACAAATATATTGAATCCCTCGCCTACTTTTTTGTTGAAGATTTTGCCGAGGTATGAACTGTTATAACCAAAAAGCGGTGCAATATTTTCAAGTTTGATATTATCCATATAGTTGTGTTCAATATAATGTATAATATCGTCCATAACACCTTCGCTGGTAGGATTGCCTATTGTTCTGGTAATCATGTCAAATTGTTCGGTGAAATACAGCATTATCTCATAGAGATAATATTTGCTTCCTATATAATCGATGATTTCCGCATTTCCGGGGAAAGCAATATTAGCATTGTGGTACAGATGCGAAATTTTTTCTTTTATCGACAAATATAAATCAGTCAAAAAAAGCTTTATTCTTGAAATATCACTTGTTGAGTTAAAGAGATTATGTTCAAGTTCGTGTAAAGTTTCGGCAATCTGATTTCTCTTTGAAGCCTGAATATATCCTGTGAGTTTTTCACAGTAATCCTGTAAATGGCTGTCGGAAATCTCATAAGTGTTTTCAAGTTCCTCACGCGGTAGTTCATCATATCCTATAGTATGCTGTTTATCTTCACAGAAGAACCTTCTCTGAAGAAGTTTGTGGGCTTCTTCATAAGAAATATGCACATCCTCAATAGAAGTGACTTCTCTGCCGTATGCAATAAACAGAGAGTCGAGAGGAGAGTTCTCCTGTGGTTTTTGTTCTCTGTTGTAATGCTCTAAAAATTCTTGGAATTTATGTAGTGTAAAAGCACCTTTGAGCAGAATAACTTCGTTTTGTTCAATCTCAATGCTTTCATATGAACTGTTTGATTCATTTGTAACTTTAAGCAAATCTGAAAATTTATATGGAAGCTCAGTTGCATGATGACTGTATTTTTCGTAAATGACAACCTGATATATGTCAGCGTGAATATTCATGTCTGCAATATTGTTTATTGTAGGAACGCCTGTAAGTATGTCGAAAAGAATCATGCCCTTTGCTTTGTCACGGTAATTACTAAGAGTTTCCTCTTCTTTGGCTTCTTTATTTATCTGTGAACTTATGGCACTTACTGTCTCGTAGAGTTCGTCTTCATCAATAGGTTTTGTGAGATAATAGTCAACGCCGTTTTTAATCGCTGCCTGTGCGTATTTAAAATCGGTATAACCGCTGAGAATTATAACTTTTCCGTTAAAGCCTCGTTTTCTTGCGTTTTCAACAACTTCAAGACCAAGCATTTTTGGCATGCGTATATCCATAAGAACCAGGTCAGGTTTTTTACTTAAAATAAAATTGAGAGCATCTTCACCGTTTGATGCTTCTCCGATTATTTCAAAACCAAGTTGCTCCCAATCAATGATACATTTGATACCTTGTCTGATTATCAACTCATCATCTGCGATAAAAACTGTATTCATGGGACCTCCTTATCATAAAAGTGTAATTTATCAAGTATTTATTATACATAAGAAATTAGATTTTTGCAATGGAATAATCAGACATTCCAGGAGGAGCATGCTATGATAAACTATTTGTCTAATATTATCATACCAATGGTAATATTTGGAGTAGTCATTCTTGGTCTCAGCACAAAGATTGATATGTTTGCTGCATTTACAAAAGGGGCAAAAGAAGGCTTCAAAGTCACATATGAAATTTTACCGACACTTATAGGATTGCTTTTGGCGGTAGGAATACTCAGAACATCGGGAATACTTGATATAATAGGTGATTTGCTGTCAAAGCCGTTGTCGGTAATCGGATTTCCGGCACAGCTTGTACCGCTGTCATTGGTAAAGATGTTTTCATCATCAGCGGCAACAGGATTATTGCTGGATGTTTTTAAAAAATTTGGAACAGACTCAGAAGAGGGAATGCTGGCTTCAATACTTATGAGCTGTTCGGAAACGATTTTCTACACAATTTCAGTGTATTTTCTGGCAACGTCAACAGAGAAGAACAAACCATTTGAAAAAACAGGCTGGACATTACCCGGAGCACTTTTTTGTACTTTGGCAGGAATGATAGCAAGTGTAATTATTGTAAAACTCATGTGATTTATGTTAAAATCAAAAATAGGAAAAATAAATATTAAAAGTGAATTAAGTCAATTTTTTGAGATGATATTCATTTTAACGAAAGCAACTCAGGAGGAAAAAGATGTCTGAATATGATACATGTGCAAATTATACATACGATGAGGAATATGAAGAGTATGTATGTGACGTGAATATGGATGAGGACGATTTTGTGAGGTTTATGACAAATAAGCGGGAGACATGTCCTTACTACAGAAACGGTGATGAATACAAAGTAGTCAGAAAACAGATGTAAAAAATAGAGAAAAGCGTATATAGAGACGAAAGATTGGAGAAAAATATGATTTCATGGATTACACAGATTGATTTACACATTTTGTATTATGTACAGGATAATCTGCGAAATGAGGTTCTAAACGGGGTTGTAAAAGCATTTACTTCACTCGGAAATTATGGACTTATTTGGATATTATTTACCTTGGCTCTGCTGATATATTCAGATACAAGGAAAGTAGGAATCATGTGTGCGGTGGCATTGATAATTGATTTGATAGTATGCAATGGCATATTAAAAAATGTTATTGCGAGAACAAGACCATATGATGCATTTGAAAATATAAGATGTATAGTGCCGCCGCAGCCGGATTATTCGTTCCCGTCAGGTCACACTGCAAGTTCGTTTGCGGCAGTTGTTCCGGCAATTGTAAACAAAAATACGAGAAAGATAGGAATTGCCGCGCTGATTGTAGCAATTCTTATGGCAGTTTCAAGAATTTATGTGTGTGTGCACTATCCGAGTGATGTTGTCGGAGGGCTTATAGTCGGGCTGTTGTGCGGTATTGCCTCATGCAAAATTTTTGAAAAATTGATGCAAATTAAAGATAAATAAAAAAATTAAAGATAAATAAAAAAATTAAAGATAAATAAAAAAAGTTGTTGACAAGCTGAAAAAAAACTGATAATATATGTCTTGTTCGTGACAGACAAATGTTGTGAACAGGAAAGAGCGGAAGTGCTGGAATTGGCAGACAGGCTAGACTAAGGATCTAGTGTTGGCAACGACGTGAGGGTTCAAGTCCCTTCTTCCGCATTGCATATCAGATAAGGAAATCTTAAAAGGTTTCCTTATTTTTGAATAATCAGGAATTTATGGAAAGCTATGTGATGAAAGCAATCAGCTTTTGTAAAAGCTTCCGTGCTAGCCGGGGAATTAGCGGCGCCCTATAACCTGCAATCCGCTATAGCAGGGGTGATGTCCTGTTTAGGGCTTGTCATTTGTGATGCTGCCCTCAGTAAGTGGCGTTGACGTTTTGGTCTTGCGCAATGGAAACTCATGAACCGTGTCAGGAGGGGAACCTAGCAGCACTAAGTGAGAATTTTCGTGTGCCGTAAGGTAGCCGGAGCCGAGTTAACTGCCGGGGTAACGGTCACACTGACATTTTCAACGCAGGGCGCACGGATTTATATATATATTTGAGCAAGGCATAGAGCCTTGTCTTTTTTTGTCGTTTTTGCCTTTTTTGTTCTATTTTATTCATTTACTAAATTGACGATAGAGCCATTAGTATTGTATAATAAACAGGTATGAAATAGAATTTCAGGTGTGGGATATATGGATTGAAGGAAAAGGGAGGAAAGGCATTGAAAGCGGAATTAAAGCTAAACAGCGTAAATCAGATAATAAAAGATACTGTAATATATGAAAAAGGTGACGATATATCGTCAGTCAGCCTGGTTGTAAAAGGTCGTATACGCATCAGCAAAGAGGGAGTGAATGTAGTAGTAGGGTTCAGGAAATTTTATAGGATTGTGTGATTTGAAAAGTGAGACATACAATGTTACATACACTGCTGAGACAAATGCATTAGTGTATGCATTTCCTAAAATGCGTCTTACTCAGGCAATAAGAAGCCTTATAAAGGCAAACAAAGATTACGCTGGTCTTATGGTGGCATCGTTTAGCAGATTGATTCGAGAACTCTCAATAATATATAACAGCATCACTGAATTATCAGATAAGTTATATGAATTTCTGCTTTCCGGAAGAGAAAGATATGTTGAGATGGCAAAAGAAGCAGGAATAAAAGCTGATAGTCTGAGAGCTATAGATGAGATATCGGAATATGAACATGGAACAGCTGTTGACATAGATAAAGTAATGTATTACAGAGCGTGCTGTGAGGTGGCACCGCAGATACAGAAAGAGTATTTTGGTGCAAGTTCAGTAATATCAGTTTATCATGTCTTAGAACAGGTCGGCATGATAAATATTCTTATGGATGAGTGTGAAAGAGGAACTGAGTATCTTCTGGAATTGTCAAAACCGCTCATAAAAGATGACAGAAGTTTATATATGCAGGTGTTTCAGCTTACAAATACGATTCAGCATGTTGGTGGACAATCAACTGAGGCAATGTCACTGTTTGATGATATTATAGATTACACAAACAATCTTGAAAATCTTCTGCTTGACAAAGCAGGCGTAGAACTTGAAATTGACCATGAATTTATGGAAGATGCATATTGCAATCTTTTAAATGGCGAAGGTTCAGCGAGAAATGAAGAAAGTGATGAGTTTGCGTTGACTGAGAGCGAGTATCACGATATAAGCGAGCTTAACGGTGCATTGTCATATATTCTTGAATATTCAGAAATTGATTCAGAGGAAGCCGGTCAGTTTGACGGATATATTTCTGACTTTATAAGATTAAAAGATAAATTTTCGACAGATGACAATGTGAGAACATTGAGAAGAAGTATAGCAAAGCTATACTATAAGATTTACAAGAAAGTATTTTTGAAGGATTACAAATCAAAAGAAGAAACACCTCTTATCATAGATTTGTTTTTGAGATACGGCTTTTTGAGCGAGAAACTTTTAAACAGTGACTTGCTTGAACAGCTGCTTTCGATTGAAAGACATGAAACCAATGGAGCTGCATGTGCAGTATATGATATGAAACAGTGGCTCACCGAGATAATGGAGGGAAGAAAAGAACCGTCAAAGAGTGAGTTTGATCTTGATTATGCGGAGAGTCTCAGAGACCAGAAAAGAACAGGAGCGCTTAATGATGAGCAGATAGAAAAACTTAAAAATGACAGAAATGCCAAGTTTGAGTTTGAAGTTGACAATATGTTCAGGGCAAATCACCGTATTATATTTGGTCAGGTATCAGCATTTGTTCCGTTTTTGTTTACGGATGGCTGTGCATCATCACTCTTAAAGACATACATGTCGGGAGACAGAATAAATGCGGCAGTACACAGACTACTTCAGATAGACTATTCGGCATTTTACAGAGAGAGCCTTTACACGGGTGACGGTGAACATATAAAGAAAGAATATATTATGGAAGAGGTATTCCCTGACTTTATAATACTTCCTATTTCGGGAAGCAATTCTATTATGTGGCAGGAGATTAGCGGAAGAAGAAGAAATTCAAAGGGAAGATTTCTGCTTCCGGCATTTCTTGATACAGATATTGATGCCACTATGGTTAAACTGTTTGGAAGATTCAGATGGGAACTCTGCAGAACTATACAGGGAACATCATGGAATAACATCCAGGTTAAATCTCTTACAAGTGAATATAGTGATTTTGTCCAGTTTTACAGAAAAAACAGAGAATTGTCTGAGGATAAGAAGGACAAGCTCAAAATGCAGATACAAAAATGCAGAAACAATACAAGAGAAGTTTTTGTTATTGACTATGAAAACTGGATTAAGCATGAGGCACATGGAGGACTTTTGCTTAGCAAACCTGTCCGTGAAATTATGGCTACATACTGTCCGTTTGCAAAAGATATAAGAGATTCGATTGCAGATCAGCCATTGTTCAGGGATGCCATGGCAAGATTTAACAGGGAGATAGGCAAAAAGACCAAGGAGTATGACCTTAAGTTCAGAGTCTGGGATAAAGACAAGGTAGATGTACCACAGGAAATAGTGAAAACAAGAGATTTTTACGTTGAAATGTAGATTTAATAATAAAATGACATATAAAAAGGATTCCGATTTGGTTTTGAGGAATCCTTTATTATGTTATAGAAAACTTATCGTTTCCTGTAACATAATAAACATTCCGTGAGGATGCGCATTTCGCGGAAAAAAAATAAATGCTACGCATTCCGCTCAAGCGACTCTTTGTTCCTGCAAAATAGTTTTAGATTTGAAAAAATATGTGGGAATTATATCCAGCCCCCGTCAAGTTTTATAACCTGTCCCGTCAGATAATCACTTGTATTTGTAATATCGAAGGCAAGTTTTGCGACATCTTCCGGTTTTCCTATGCGTCCGGCTGGAACTTCATCCAATACGCTTTGCAATTCGTCGTCATTTAAGAAGCCGTTCATATCCGTATCTATAATGCCACAGGCAATTGCATTGACCTGTATATTGCTTGGAGCCAGTTCTTTTGCAAGAGCCTTTGTAAAAGAATTTATACCGCCT
Source organism: Butyribacter sp. (assembly GCF_056818865.1). Lineage (NCBI taxonomy): Bacteria > Bacillati > Bacillota > Clostridia > Lachnospirales > Lachnospiraceae > Butyribacter > Butyribacter sp. The sequence goes on along the minus strand of NZ_DBLYGC010000018.1, from coordinate 52,865 downwards.
TTTGTCGCTGAGTATGCAACTTCGGTTGAAGCACCGACACATCCCCAAACGGATGATATATTTACGATTTTTCCGGCATGCCTGCTTAACATTATGGGAATTGCAAGTTTGCAGCAGTTAAATACCGAAGTGAGATTTGCCTCGACAATATTGTGCCATTCGTCAGGAGACATGTCCTGCAAAAGACCTATATGTGAGATGCCGGCATTGTTTACAAGAATATCAATTTTAGAATAGGATTGTGCAATTAATTTGAAAAATGTTTCACATTTCTGAAAATTGCCTATGTCTCCTGTATAAGCGATACATTCAACACCATAATTTAAAATCTCCTGTCTGACTTTTTCAAGCATTTCTGAATTTTTGCGGCAGCATATACATACATTAAAACCGTTTTGTGCATAGTAAATAGAAACGGCACGGCCGATACCACGGGAAGCTCCTGTTACGACAACTGTTTTATTCATAAATTTATAACCTCATTTCATATTTGTGTTAAAAGTAAGAGTGTTTTTCTTCATATGTTATTAATATATCATATTTGTGAAGTATTGTGTCAGCTGTAAAGAAAATATACTATTTCCGATAGATTTATAATCCAATGGTTAAAATATTACAATTTATTTAAAAAAGTTATGCTCATAGGGGTTTTGCTTTACATAGAATTTTTTTTTTGTTATAATACTTCATATGTTTTTTAAGTATTATACAAAAAGAATTAAGATTAGAAAGGTACAATCATGAAAAAGAAAAGTATAGCAAAGGTATTTATCCTGAGCTTATTGAAATCAATATTGGGAATAGCGATAATAATTGCAGTAGGTTTTGCAAGTTACAAAATTTCATATATGGTTCTCTCAAACAATTCGGAAAATGTTGGAACATCTTCAAATGAAATAAAAGATATTGTTGAGGAAGCACAGACAGATGAAATTTCAAAAAATCTTATATATGTAAGCAACGACAATAAGATATCACATCTTATGCTTGAAATCTGCAACACAAAAACAAACAATATGGACTATATAACTATTCCTGTCGGAACAGATTATACGATACCGACTGAGATGTATCAGAAACTTAGTATAGTTAATCAGGAGATACCTCAGATAATAAGAATAGGGAGACTTAAACAGTATTTTCAGAATGACGAGGACGCGTATGGTTATGGAGAACTTATTATAGAGAAAATGCTTGGTGTAAAGATTAGTTATTACACGGTATTAGACCAGGAAACATATCTTAATCATTATTCAAGAAGAAATACAGAAGTGAAATTTAAACCGTTATCACTTGCGGAGTCAAGCAGTGAAAAATCTGTTACGGTTACGGAAAAAATAAATGTTGCAAGCAGAAGTTATGTGAATCAGCTTAAAGATATAAAGGGTGATCAGAACAAGATAGCCGAGTTTATAAAGGATCAGTATGAGAGAGTGGATTCAAATCTTACTGTCTATAATAAAATTGGTTATGTGGAAAGTTATGAAAAAATGGATCCGGATTTGATTCACTATTGGGGGATTCCGGGCAAATACTCCGACAAAATATTTGCGGTAGATACAAAAGCATCAAAATCATTTATAAATAACCTTGTAAATAACACTACAACATATACTCAGGCACAGGTATTTAACAAAGTTGCAAAAACTTCGACAAAATCATCAAAAGGAAAGAGTATAATTGTATTAAACGGAAGTCAGATAGGAGGTCTTGCAACGGCTGCAAAAACTACGCTTACAAATGCGGGATATAAAGTAAAGAAAATTGGTGATTACACAGCTGCTACATTGACGCAGACAAAGATTATTGTAAAGGAAGATGGTGTTGGTAAAGATTTGGTGAAATATTTTAGCAATCCTGTTGTTGAGACAGGAACAGTTGATACCGGATATGATATAAAGATTATTATAGGAACAGCTGATGCTAATAATTGATATAGAATAGCAAATTTAAAATGCACGCTACAGATTTGTTGACGTGCATTTTTAACTTTACCGCATAAAACAGTGTATATAGCTGAATGTGCAGGTAAGTATTTAGGAAAGGCATGGTATATTATGCAATCGGTTGTAAATGTTATGGGCATTGAAATTGATATGCTCAGCAATGATGTTTTTATAGAAAAAATAAATACATATCTTAATGATGACAAGCTGGATGTAATATTTTTTGCGTCAGCTGACATTCTTAACAAAGCTGCAGAAAATGAAAAATATCATGAACTTGTAGACAGAGCGGAACTTTTTCTGCCGGGAGAGGAAGCTCTTCTGACAAATTATAAAATAGATATTTTGAAGGATGCCGGTATGGTTGTGAGCTGCAAAAGTTTTGGGATTATGCTTGAAAATCTTCAGAAGCAGGACAGAACTATATACATAGTGACAGACAGCGGCAAGGATGTGGAAAATCTCAGAAATTACTGCAAAAAAAATCAGCCTGAGCTTCGTATTATAGGTTCGTGTGTATACAGCGAAGAGGTGGAGGATGCAGCAATGGTAAATGAAATAAACAGCTGTATACCTGACATTTTGCTTGTTGATTTAAAAATAGGCGTTCAGGAAAGCTGGATTATGGAGCATGCGAATTTGTTAAACTCAAAATTATGTGTTGCTATTGGTGGAGTTGCACAAATAATAATGGCAGAAGAAAAAAAAATTCCGTCATGGATAAGAAAAATCGGGTTAGCGGGCATATATGAAAAGATTGCTATAGAGAGAATACCTCAGAAATTTTTTAAGGCGAAATTTTTTAGGAAAAGAATTGACATATATAACACCAAAAAAGACGAATAATTTGACTATTTTAACCAAAAACAATATCGTTTTTGGTTAAAACAGACAGTTTGAGAGTGAAAATATTGTGACATTTAATAATAAAACGGCAAAAAAAATATAATAAATCTTATTTATATACTCTTTGCACAAAAAGTCAAAAATTTATTTGGCTATTTATCCTATGGTAAAATATTTCAAGATAGTGTATTATACAAACATGAAAGATGTGACAGGCAAATCACACTATATAATATGATTGCAAAGTGTTTGATGATTTCATTCAAATGGCTGCATCATATTCAGCTTAAACGAATTGTATAAAATTTAGGAGGAAACATATAATGGCAAGTTTATCTTTAAAAAACATTTGTAAAACATATCCAAACGGATTTCAGGCAGTTAAAAATTTCAATCTTGACATCGCAGACAAGGAGTTCATCATTTTCGTAGGACCTTCTGGTTGTGGTAAATCTACAACACTTCGTATGATTGCGGGTCTTGAAGAAATTTCTTCAGGTGAGTTATGGATTGGAAATACTCTTGTAAATGATGTAGAGCCAAAAGACAGAGATATCGCGATGGTATTCCAGAACTACGCTCTTTATCCTCATATGTCAGTTTATGACAACATGGCATTTGGTCTTAAACTTAGAAAAACTCCAAAGGAGAAGATTGACAAGCTTGTTCATGAAGCAGCAAAGATTCTTGATATTGAGCATCTCTTAGACCGTAAGCCAAAGGCTTTATCAGGTGGTCAGAGACAGCGTGTTGCTATGGGTCGTGCAATCGTTCGTAATCCTAAGGTATTCCTTATGGATGAGCCTTTATCAAACCTTGATGCAAAACTTCGTGTACAGATGCGTATAGAGATTTCTAAGATTCATCAGAGACTTGAAGCTACTATCATCTACGTTACACATGACCAGACAGAGGCTCTTACACTTGGTACTCGTATCGTAGTTATGAAAGATGGTGTTATGCAGCAGGTTGCTTCACCTATCGACCTTTATACAAAACCTTGCAACGTATTCGTAGCAGGATTCATCGGATCACCTCAGATGAACTTCATCAACTGTAAAGCAGTTAAAGACGGTTCAGACGTTAAACTTGAGTTTGGTACATACTCAGTTAAACTTCCTGAAGGAAAAGCTGAGAAGCTTGTTGAAGGCGGATATATTGATAAGGATGTTATCATGGGTATTCGTCCTGAGGATATCAAGGATGAAGAGATTTATGTAAACAACGGTACAGACAATGTTCTTGAAGCTACTGTAAAAGTTTACGAAATGCTTGGTGCCGAAGTATTCTTATACTTCACAGTAGAAGGATTTGACATCACAGTTCGTGTAAATCCTCGTACAACAGCTCGTCCTGGCGATACAATCAAGATTGCGCTTGACACAAGCAAGATTCATGTATTCGACAAGGAAACAGAGAAAGTTATTACAAACTAGTTTTAAAAGAATGTTATGTATTTTAAATATACAGTTCTATTTAAAGAACCGTCACGATTTTGTGACGGTTCTTTTTTGGACGTGAATTTTATGATATATATTTTTACAGGGAAGGTGGTTTTTGTTAAAATGCACAATTTTTTAGTATGATGATATGGTAAATATGGATATATTGTTTTATGTAGTATTTACTTTTGTGCAAATTGATGGTATAGTTTAATAATAGAGTTAAAAAGTAGGATGCTGTGTAGTTTTATAGTGTAAACGGCGGCAAGTAAAATATAGATGATAAATGTTGGAGGGAATATATGATATCTAATCAGGTTTTACAGACAACAATAGATGGACTTAAGAATATTACCAGAATTGATATATGTGTTATGGACACAGAGGGGAAAGCATTAGCTACGACAATAAATAATGTTGAAGAGTATGAAGATGCAGTTATGGCATTTGTAGAGTCTCCGGCAGACAGTCAGGTACTTCAGGGGTACCAGTTTTTCAAAGTTTTTGATGACCATCAGCTTGAATATGTTATTCTTGCAAAGGGTGACAGTGATGACGTGTATATGGTCGGAAAACTTGCGGCATTTCAAATTCAGAACCTTCTTGTTGCATACAAGGAACGCTATGATAAAGATAATTTCATAAAAAATCTTTTGCTTGATAATCTTCTTTTGGTTGATATTTACAATCGTGCAAAGAAACTTCATATAGACACAAGTGTAAATAGAGTAGTATTTTTGATAGAGACAAAAAATGAAAAAGATTCAAACGCTTTAGAAACTGTAAAGGGATTATTTGCAGGAAAGACAAGAGACTTTATAACTCAGGTTGATGAAAAAAATATTATTCTTGTCAAAGAGCTTCAAGAAAATGAAGGCTATGAGGACATGGATAAGACAGCAAATGTCATTCTTGATATGTTAAACACAGAGGCGATGATAAGTGTTCATGTGTCTTATGGAACTATCGTAAATGAGATAAAAGATGTCTCACGTTCTTACAAGGAAGCAAAGATGGCACTTGACGTAGGAAAGATTTTCTATAGTGACCAGAATGTTATTGCATACAGCAGTCTTGGAATAGGAAGATTGATATATCAGCTGCCAATGCCCCTTTGCAAGATGTTTATAGGTGAGATATTCGGTGACAAGACACCGGACGATTTCGACGAGGAAACTATCGCAACGATAAACAAATTTTTTGAAAACAGCCTGAATGTATCAGAGACATCAAGACAGCTCTACATTCACAGAAATACACTCGTATACAGACTTGACAAGCTCGAAAAGAGCACAGGACTTGATTTGAGAGTGTTTGATGATGCGATTACATTTAAGATTGCGTTGATGGTTGTTAAATATATGAAATATATGGAAACATTTGAGTTTTAATATTGAAAAATAAAAAATACCCCTGTTGCCGCAGATGCCATCGAGCTGACACTGCCGGAGACAGGGGTAAAATATTTTTGAAACCAACAACATATATATTTTATTAGCAGTAAACAATATCAAAAACTGATTGGAAGAGTGATTATATGAATAATAAAAAAGAAACATTAAGTTATATAAAAGGCGTTTTAATGGGAGTTATAGTGACTGTTACCTGTTTTGTTGTGCTTGTAACGGTTGGATTGTATACAGGCAGGCTTGATTTAAATTCAGCAATAAAAACAGGCAGCAGCCAGGTTACGGATGAGCAGGCGGAAAAAATTAAAGATAAGGTAAATCTGCTGTCTGCTTATATAGATAAGTATTATCTGAATAATATAGATTATGAAAAGATGGCGGATTCGATATATAAGGGAATATTAAATGGTCTTGATGACAAATATGCGGCATATTATACAAAGGATGAATATGAGGATATTTCTGAAAAATCAAGCGGCGTATTTTGTGGAATTGGCGCATATATGTCTCAAAATTCAAAGACAGGTGTTCTCACTATAATAGGTGTTGTGTCCGGCGGACCTGCTGAAAAAGCGGGAGTAAAAAAGGGGGATATTTTGGTCGAGGTTGACGGAGAAAATATTGAAAACAAAGATATTTCATATATTGTGTCAAAAGTAAAAGGAAAAGAGGGCACAAGTGTTGAAATTGCACTGCAAAGGAAAAATGCTGCTCAGTTATTAAAGATGAAAATAGAGCGAAAAGTGATAAGGGATAATACTGTTTCATACAAGATGCTTGATAATAATATAGGCTATATTTCTGTAAGCGGTTTTGAAGAGGTAACTGAGAAACAATTTATAAAAGCTGTTGACGATTTGGAGAATAAAGGTGAAAAAGGTCTTATAATTGACCTTAGGGACAATGGCGGAGGACTTTTAAATACTGCAATAGGAATGCTTGACAGGCTGCTTCCGAAAGAACTTGTGGTTTACACAAAAGATAAGCAAGGTATGGCACAGGAATATTACACAAAGGATAAACAGGAGGTAAATGTACCTATTGTCATACTTGTAAATGGCAATTCCGCAAGTGCGTCTGAGGTGTTTAGCGGTGCACTTAAGGATTATGGAAAGGCAAAGCTTATAGGGACAAAGACTTTTGGAAAGGGTATAGTACAGTCATCATTTGAACTTCAGGACAAAACAGCAATAAAATTTACAACATCAAAATATTACACGCCGAAAGGGAACAATATTCACGGAAAAGGATTTGAACCTGATATGAAAGTTGAATATACAGGGAAAATGACGAAATTAAAAGAGACGGGAATAAAAGTTGATAATCAGGTGGAAGCTGCTCTTGATTATTTTGAAAACTTATTTCGTTAGCCGGAAGGCTGATGAAAAAACAGGTGATGTAAGGTAGAATTACTAATCGTTTGAAGAGGAGGCATGACAATATGGATAATTTTGTATTACATTCTGAATATAAACCGACCGGCGACCAGCCGCAGGCTATTGAAGAATTGGTGAAGGGGTTTAAAGAGGGTGACCAGTTCCAGACGTTGCTTGGGGTTACAGGTTCAGGAAAAACTTTTACAATGGCAAATATCATAGAAAAATTGAATAAGCCGACGCTTATAATTGCGCATAATAAAACATTGGCGGCACAGCTGTATGGAGAATTTAAAGAGTTCTTTCCTGAAAATGCCGTTGAATATTTTGTGTCTTATTATGACTATTATCAGCCGGAGGCGTATGTTCCGTCATCAGACACTTATATAGAAAAGGATTCATCTATAAATGACGAGATAGATAAATTGAGACATTCAGCTACAGCCGCACTGACAGAGAGAAAAGATGTTATCATTGTAGCGAGTGTTTCATGTATATACGGTCTTGGAAGTCCGATAGATTATCAGAACATGACAGTGTCTTTAAGACCTGGTATGATGAAAGACAGGGATGAGGTTATTAAAAAGCTTGTTGAAATTCAGTATGCGCGTAATGACATGGACTTTAAACGTGGTACATTTAGAGTTCGTGGTGATGTGCTTGAAATATTTCCGGTTTCGGAGTCGGATATGGCATTTAGAGTTGAATTTTTCGGGGATGAAGTTGACAGAATTACTCAGATAGATGTACTGACTGGAGAGATAAAAGCTGAACTTGAACACATGGTAGTATTCCCGGCATCACATTATGTAGTAGACAGAGACAATATGAACAGAGCCATTATAGGCATTGAAAATGAACTTGAATACAGAGTAAAAGAATTTAGAAGCCAGGATAAACTTCTTGAGGCACAAAGAATTTCTGAGAGAACAAATTTTGACATAGAGATGCTTCGTGAGACTGGATTTTGTTCGGGGATAGAAAACTATTCAAGACATTTGTCGGGATTAAAGCCGGGACAGCCACCGCATACGTTGTTAGATTATTTCCCTGATGATTTTATTATCATGGTTGATGAGTCTCATATCACGATACCTCAGATAAGGGGAATGTATGCAGGTGACCGTTCAAGAAAAAATACACTCGTAGAATACGGTTTCAGACTGCCATCGGCACTTGATAACAGACCTCTCAACTTTGATGAATTTGAGAGCCACATAAATCAGATGCTTTTTGTTTCAGCAACACCGAATGTATATGAGAAAGAGCATGAACTTGCAAGGGTTGAGCAGATTATCAGACCAACGGGTTTGCTTGACCCTGAGATTACGGTTAAACCTGTAAAAGGACAGATTGATGACCTTGTGGGGGAGATAAGAAAAACACTTGATGCCGGAAATAAGGTTATGATAAATACACTTACAAAGAAGATGGCGGAGGATCTTACAAATTATCTTAAAGAGATTGGAATAAGAGTAAGATATCTTCACTCTGATATAGATACGCTTGAGAGATCAGAGATAATCAGAGATATGCGAATGGATGTATTCGATGTACTTGTGGGGATCAATCTTTTGCGAGAGGGACTTGATATTCCTGAGATTGAACTTGTGGCTATTCTTGATGCCGACAAGGAGGGATTTTTGCGCTCAGAGATTTCACTTATTCAGACGATAGGAAGAGCGGCGAGAAATGCAGACGGACGAGTTATCATGTATGCGGATGTCATAACTGATTCTATGAGAAATGCCATAGATGAGACAAATCGAAGAAGAAAAATACAGGCAGAATATAATGAGGAACATGGAATTACACCGCAGACTATTAAAAAAGCCGTCAGAGATTTGATAAGTATTTCAAAGAAGGTAGAAACAAGCAGTGACGATATAGTTAAAGACATTGAGTCGATGAGTGAAAAAGAAATCGATAAGCTTGTCGCAAAAATTAAGAAACAGATGCATACAGCGGCGGCAGAACTTAATTTTGAATTGGCAGCAAAACTCAGAGACCAGCTTTTGGAGATTAAAAAATTGGAATATTAGAAAAGTGAGGTACAAATGGCAGATAATAATATTGTAAATTTTCCTGAGGGTATAAATATAGGTGTGGATTATTATCCTGAGCACTGGGATGAGGCTCTTTGGGTTAAGGATGCGGATATGATGTATGACGCCGGGGTTAAAATTGTGCGAATGGCAGAGTTTGCATGGTGCAGACTTGAACCGGAGGAGGAAAAATTTGACTTTGAATGGCTTGACAGAGCCGTACAACTTTTCGGCGAGAGGGATATGTATGTGATTTTGTGTACCCCGACAAACACACCTCCGCAGTGGCTTTTTGAAAAGTATCCCGAAATTGTTCAGGTTGACAAGACGGGAAAGAAAATTCAGACAGGGATAAGAGGACACCGTTGTCTTAACAGTCCTGTTTACAGGGAACTTTCAAAAAAGATTATAGTTAAGATGGCAGAGAGATACAAAGATAATAAAAGCGTAATCGGTTATCAGATAGATAATGAACTTGAAGCAAATCATTGTTGCTGTGATGTTTGCAAAGAAAGCTTCAGAAACTGGGTCAGAAAAAAATACGGAACAGTTCAGACAGTAAATAAGGCATACGGGAACAATGTATGGAGTGGTGAATACAGTGATTTTTCACAGGTTATGCCTCCTATGAATGAAAATGACAAATGGCTTAATCCGTCGCTTAATCTTGATTTTAACAGATATGCGTCTGACAGTACATGCGATTATGTGGCATTCCAGTCGGATATAATAAGAAAAATTTCACCTGATAAACTTATCACAACAAATACATGGCTGTGTGCTAACATGCCGGATTTTTATGATATGTTTAATGAACTTGATGTTGTTTCATTTGACAATTATCCGACAACGGCGTTGCCAAAAGATGAAGAAACACTTTACTCACACGGATTTCATCTTGACCTTATGCGTGGAATTAAGAATAAGAATTTTTGGATTATGGAGCAGCTCAGTGGAATAGTAGGAAGCTGGACGCCGATGTCAAGGGCAATACAGCCCGGAATGCTTAAAGGGTATTCGCTTCAGGCAATAGCGCACGGTGCAGATGCGGTTATTCATTTCAGATGGAGAACAGCAGTCTCAGGAGCTGAAATGTACTGGCAGGGAATAATAGACCAAAGTAATGTCCCGGGAAGAAGATATAAAGAATTTTGTGAATTATGCAATAAAGTAAAAGAAATTCAGGGACTTAGCACAACGGTCTGCAGAAATAAAATTGCAATATTGTATTCGTCTGACAATGAGTATGCATTTAAAAATCAGCATCAGGCTCAGGAAATGCATTATTTTGAGCAGATGAAGCAATGGCACGATGCATTTACCTGTCTTGGACTTGGAGTTGATATTATAAATCAGACGCAAAACCTTGATGATTACAAAATAATAGTTGCACCAACGATGTTTGTTGAGAATAAGGAGACAACAGCAAATTTATATAAAGCGGCGGACAATGGGGCAGCAGTCATTTTGACAAATCGTTCCGGCGAAAGGGATTATAACAATAAATGCATTATGGAACAACTTCCTACAGTTTATTCAAAACTTGCGGGAATAAAAGTGACTGAATATGATGTACTTCCTGATGGAATGAAAGTTGCGATAAGAGATGAACAAAACAATATTATTTACGGAAAACGCTGGTGTGACATTATAGAAGAAAATGATAATGTGGAAGTTCTCGCAAGATATAATGAACAGTTTTATAAGGATGCTCCCGCTGTCACCAGAAACAAATATGGCAATGGAGAAGTGTATTATTTTGCAAGCGTATTAAACCGTGACGCAAGCATTGGCTTTGCTAAAACAATGGCAGAAGAACATGGACTTGATATTGTAGAAAACCTTCCGAAAGGAGTAGAAATAACTTATCGTTACGGAGAAAAGAAGTGGCGTTTCATATTTAATAATACAGAAAAAAAGCAGGAAGTCGTAATCGGCAAAGAGAAAATTACTTTGAATCCGTTTGATATGGAGATAGAAGTTGTATGATATTTTCTGAGACGAGAGTCGGTCGATGAGCCGGAAAGTTTATATTGCCAGCTGCAGCGAAAGTAATTCGTAATAGCAAAATCCCTTGCATTGAATGAAAATGGAGAGTATAATTGAAGATAATTAGGAGGGATGTATATGCAGATTAGTGGTATAAATAACGTAAACAATATAAGCAGTATATACACATACGGAAATTCAAATTTTAATCAGGTACAGAATAGTCCTGTTACGCCGGTAAAAAAGATAAATCGGACACCTGCGGTTGAAGAACAGGAGAACAAAGCAAAGTATGCTGTAGTTTATGGTGATGACAAAACAAGTGAAACATATGACACAAAAGAAGCGAATGAAGTTAAGGCAAGATATGCAGATGTGCAGAGCGTTTCATATAACAACACTGACAATCCATACGAAATTTCAAAAATGGAGAGAGATAGTATGATATTGTCGGGAATGAATTTTGATGAATATGCGTAGAAAGCATTGAACGGGAGGAATTATCGCATGATGAAATGGTGGAAGAGATTGATTTTTTCTGTTATCAGTCTGGTATTGGGATATATTTCTCTCGATTATCTTTATTCTGCTTTCACAAAGCTGATAAATGCATCGGGAAGTGCGGCGGCATACAGCCCTAAAGGTGACGGTTTGTCACAGCTTCTGGGTGCGGTCATGTTTTTGGGATATTTTGTTGTTGTAGGTTTTTATATATGGATTATAAAGAGAAGTTCCCCAAAAATTGACCTCATAGAGGAAGATGCAAAAACAGGAGAGCAGAAAGTAAAGAGAAAATGGTTTGATATTATACTTCAGATAGTTGTTATAATAACGGGAATGGTAGCAAGATGGGCGTATCTTATGTTTATATATCTGCCTAAATTATAGAGTATAAGGCAACTTCAAACACTGCTTAAAATATTCAAAAAATAGCCACAGAATATCACGATTTTATCGTGTTTTCTGCGGCTATTTTTACTATAAAATTCCAAATTTAAAGTAAAGCTTCAATCTGTAAATGAAAATCTTTAGATAAATCATAAGTTTTATCACCGGATATAACAATCGGTCTTGAAAGAAAACTTTTGTTTAATAAAACAACACGTCCGACATCACCGTTTGAGAGAAGAACTTCTGTGTTGATGTATGCCTCGACTGTTCTTTCGATAAATTTAAATAAAGCACCCGGTTCGTATAACTCTTTTTGAAGTTCCATATGTTCAAGAACAGGAAACGGGCAAATACCTTTTCTGTAAACTCTGTCGGCAGTCATGGCATCATAGACATCCGCAATGGCAACTATTCCGGAAAAAAGGTCTATTTCATTTCCTTTTAAGCCGTATGGATAACCTTTTCCATCGTATCTTTCATGATGCTGGAGCGCAACAAGCTTTATTTTTGGATTAAGGTTTTTCGTAGACAAAATGTCATATCCATATTGAGGATGCTTTTTGACTATCTCATATTCTTCATCAGTAAGACGTCCCGGTTTTTGGATGATTTCAGGAGGAATACGCAGTTTTCCAATATCATGAAGCATACCCGCAATCATCAGGGTTTCTATATCGTCGTGACCAAGGTTCATCCATGTTCCTATAACATTGCTTATGAGTGCAACATTGATGGAATGTGTATATGTAAGGTCATCATATCCACGCATACACTGCATCATTTCAAGCAAATGGAGCGGGTTTCTTGATTTTTCTAAGACACTTTCAATCTCGGAGAGCATCTCATCGATAAGTCCATCACTACTTTTGATAATTATATTGTTAAGTGTTTTTTGAAAACCTTCAAGACAGGCATTAAACTCGTTTTGAAATTTTTTAAAATCTTCGGATTGTTCAATTCGTTCAAAATAAGTTGGTTCAATTTTATTTGTTTTGGATTTATTTGTTTCATTAGGTTCATTCAGATATATGCGAACCGTCTTTATTGAATAATATTTTAATTTATCAATTATATCTTCAGTAATCTCGGTATTGCTCTGTATAACCAGATGATTGTCGCTTGTGTATGCTGCTTCTGCGATGACCATTCCGGGTACGAGATTAGCGGTAAATACTTTTTTTGTTTTCATTTCAGTCCACCCCCTCTTTAACATAAATTATATATGTAAATCAATTCAAACAGGCTTAAAAAGCCACCCCTTTAATAAATATTATATGTTAAATTATATCATTATAGTGTACTAAAAGACAAGTGAAACGGAAAAGAAAATCGGTTTATATATGTCGAATAGTAAAAATATAAATTATAAAAATATGAAAAAAAGTGTTGACAACTGTAAAAAAAGCTGGTAGTATATATCTTGTTCGTGACAACGAACAGAAATAAATGCGGAAGTGCTGGAATTGGCAGACAGGCTAGACTAAGGATCTAGTGTTGGCAACGACGTGAGGGTTCAAGTCCCTTCTTCCGCATTGCTTATCAGAAGTCTTGAAAGGCTTCTTTTTTTGAAAAATAAAAAGTGACTTAGTTATAATGAATTTGAGCGTAAATGAATGAAAAAAAGAATAATTATATAAAGAGAGCAGATACTATAAGAGGTATTTGCTCTTTTTTTGTATATATTGCACAAAAAATAAGTTGGTGATTTGTGAATAAATTTGATTGATTTTGATTGGATATGATTGTATAATGTGTTCAACAAATCAAAAACAGTCGTTTATGAGAAACGGCAGAAAGGACGAATATGATATATACGGTTACTTTAAATCCTTCGCTGGATTATATTGTTACAGTTGATGACTTTAAACTTGGTTATACAAATCGTACATCGAGTGAACTTATGCTCCCGGGTGGAAAAGGTACAAATGTTTCAATTGTTTTGAAAAATCTTGGAATAAGCAGTACAGCACTTGGATTTGTAGCAGGATTTACCGGAGATGAGATTGTCAGGGAACTGGAAGAGACTGGTATTCATACAGACTTTGTAAAGATGAAAGAAGGAATATCAAGAATAAATCTTAAACTTTCATCTATTGACGGAACGGAAATAAACGGTCAGGGTCCTGATATTCCAAAAGAGCAGCTTGACATGCTCATGGAAAGATTGATGGTTCTTAAAGAAGGGGACATTCTTGTACTTGCGGGAAGTATTCCGGCAACGATGCCATCTGACATTTATGAGCAGATTATGGAAAAACTTTATGACAGGAAAGTCACTATAATTGTTGATGCGACGAAAGACCTTTTATTAAACGTATTGAAATATCACCCATTTTTAATAAAGCCAAATCATCATGAGCTTGGAGAAATATTTGATGTTGAGCTGTCAGAGTGGGATGATGTGGTACCATACGCAAAGAAACTTCAGGAGATGGGTGCAGTAAATGTTCTTGTTTCCATGGGAGGAAAAGGTGGAGTATTGGTAAGTGATGACGGCAGGGTTGTTGCGACAAAGGCAACTACAACTGTAGTTAAAAATTCAGTGGGAGCAGGGGATTCTTCAGTTGCAGGCTTTATAGCAGGCTGGCTTGAAAAGAAAAATTATGATTATGCATTCAGTATGGCTATGGCAACAGGCGGTGCGAGTGCGGCGTCTGATTACTTAGCAACAAAACCGGAAGTTGAGGAGTCACTTAAGAGGGTGGATTTAAAATATTTAGTATAACCGTTTAAAGGTTTACAGAAGAAAGGATGGAGATGAGCATGAGAATAACAGATTTATTGGATGTAAAGAGTATAAGTCTTGACCTTGCACCTGGGTCTAAGTCGGAAGCACTTGATATGGCTATAGACCTCATGGTAAAAAGCGGCAAGATAAACGACAGAGAAGCTTACAAAAAGCAGGTTTATCTGAGAGAAGAAGAAAGCACAACAGGAATTGGTGAGGGAATTGCAATTCCGCATGGAAAGTGTGATGCAGTTGACAAGCCGGGACTTGCGGCAATGGTTATTAAGAATGGAGTTGATTTTGACTCTCTTGATGGCGAACCGGTAACACTTCTTTTCCTTATTGCGGCACCAAATACAGAGGATAATGTGCACCTCGATGTGCTTAGCAAGTTATCTGTGCTTATGATGGATGAGGAGTTTTCCAAATCCCTCAGACAGGCAAAATCAGTTGAAGAATTTCTTGCAATTATAGATAAAGCTGATGATGAGAAACCGGATATTGATGAGAGGCTTGAAAAAACAAATGTGCCTAATGAATTGGGAAAGAAAATTCTCGCAGTTACATCATGCCCGACAGGAATAGCACACACATACATGGCAGCAGAAGGA
The DNA here is from genome assembly GCF_056818865.1 of Butyribacter sp. Taxonomy (NCBI): domain Bacteria; kingdom Bacillati; phylum Bacillota; class Clostridia; order Lachnospirales; family Lachnospiraceae; genus Butyribacter; species Butyribacter sp. Next base: position 37,582 of record NZ_DBLYGC010000018.1, on the reverse strand, counting down.
ATTGAGAAAGCTGCAAGTGCAGCAGGTGTAAATGTCAAGATAGAGACAAGAGGTTCCGGTGGGGCAAAGAATGTACTTACAGACAGTGATATTGCACAGGCTGACTGCATTATCGTTGCGGCAGATGCAAAAGTTCCTATGGAGAGATTTGACGGAAAGAAAGTTATTGAGTGTCAGGTTTCAGATGGTATAAATAAAGCTGATGAACTTATAAAGAGAGCAGTAGACGGCGATGCACCTGTCTACCATGCAGCAAATGCATCAGAGAGCCAGAGCAAAGAGACATCAGGAGGAAGTATAGGGCATAAGATATATACACAGCTTATGAATGGTGTATCTCATATGCTTCCGTTTGTAGTAGGCGGTGGTATACTTATAGCAATAGCATTCCTCATTGACGGATTGTCAGTTGATATATCATCACTTTCAGTTGAGGATCGTTCAAACTTCGGTACAATCACACCGGCAGCCGCAATGTTTAAGAGCATTGGCGGACTAGCATTTAACTTTATGCTTCCGGTTCTGGCAGGCTTTATAGCAATGGCAATCGGTGACAGACCGGCACTTGCACTTGGTTTTGTAGGCGGAATGATTGCATATAACGGGAAATCAGGTTTCCTCGGAGCTATGGTAGCAGGTTTCCTCGCAGGATATGTAATTATTCTTCTTAGAAAAGTATGTGAGAAACTTCCGGAAGCACTTGAAAAACTTGCGCCGGTACTTATTTACCCTGTTGTAGGTATTCTTATAATGGGACTGGGAATGAACTATATTGTTGAGCCTGTTATGGGTGTTATAAACACAGGACTTAATTCATGGCTTGGAAGCATGGGCGGTTCAAGTAAGATTGTTCTCGGATTTATCTTGGGCGGAATGATGGCAATTGATATGGGAGGCCCATTCAATAAAGCAGCTTATGTATTTGGTATAAATTCCATAGCAGCCGGAAATTATGATATTATGGCGGCTGTTATGATTGGTGGTATGGTTCCACCATGTGCTATAGCACTTGCAACAATGTTATTTAAAGATAAGTTTACAAAAGAGCAAAGAGAAAGCGGCCCTACAAACTTTGTAATGGGACTTGCATTTATTACAGAAGGTGCGATACCTTACGCAGCATCAGATCCGCTTCATGTAATACCTTCATGTATCATCGGTTCAGGTGTGGCAGGAGCACTCAGCATGGTATTTAACTGTACACTTATGGCACCGCATGGTGGAATTTTTGTATTCCCTGTTGTTGGAGGTTCATGGTTATATCTTGTATCGCTTGTAATAGGAACAATCGTTTCAACAGCATTGCTCGGTGTACTTAAAAAGAAAATAGCATAAGAGACATTAAGACATTGAAGAAAACTTTTTGACAGAATAAAATGGTAAAAGTGTATTTTGACCATGTAAAAAAATTATGGTAATATAAATTTACAAAGAAAAAAGAACAAAAAACTCGATTATTGAAAGCAGCATATAGTGTGAAAATTAAATTTTCGTACACTGGATTTGTGTCTGGGCACACTTGGCATAAGTCCTGATATACACAAAACGTGTGCAGAAATGAGGATTATTATGAAAGAATTTACTTACACAGTTACAGACCCAAATGGAATTCATGCTCGTCCGGCAGGAGAACTTGTAAAACTTGCAAAGGAATTTTCTTGTAATGTTAATATTTCAAAAGACGGAAAGAAAGGTGACTGCAAAAAGATATTTGCTATCATGGGTCTTGGAATAAAAGGCGGCATGGAAGTTGTGTTAAGCTTTGATGGTGAAGACGAAGATGCAGCATACGAAAAAATTTCTGCATTTATGAAAGAAAACTTATAATATGTAAGCAAATCTGAAAAGTAAATAAACCCTCGGATACTTTCAAAGAGTATTCGGGGGTTTACTTTGGTATAATAAATGAAAGGATTATTGAAATGTTAGTAGAGAAAAGGCAGCAGATGATATTAAAGATGCTTGAGGAAAAGAAAAGTGTTACGGTTACTGAAATAAAAGATGCACTTGGAATTTCAGAGTCAACAATAAGACGAGATTTGACGGTGCTTGACAGTGAAGGACAGCTTGTAAAAGTATTTGGCGGTGCGATAGCAATAAATTCAAACTATAATGCAAAAGAACTTTCTGTTTCCCAAAAACTTCGTGTTAATGAAGAAGAGAAAAGACGTATAGCGAAGAATGCGGCAGCAATGATTGAACCTACTGACTTTATTTACCTTGATGCTGGAACAACAACAGGTTACATGATAGATTATATAAAACAGAAAGATGCAACATTCGTTACAAATGCAGTTGCACATGCCAAAAAGTTAGCCGTATCAGGTTTTCATGTAATACTTGTAGGTGGCGAATTGAAAGGAACGACAGAAGCTGTCGTTGGAAATGAAGCAATTTTATCTATTCAGAATTATAATTTTACAAAGGGATTTTTTGGAACAAATGGCGTGAGTGTAAGACACGGTTTTACGACGCCCGACCCTAACGAAGCATTGGTGAAAAAGACTGCATTAAAGCAGTGCAATATAAAATATATCCTGACTGACAGTGAAAAATTTGATAATGTATCATCAGTTAAATTTGCTGATTTCGGAGAAATACATATCCTGACAGACAAAATACCGGGCAATTATAAAAATTGCAGTGAAGGTATAATATACGAGGTATAAATTCACAAAAATGACAAAGAAAAATTGTATACTATGCATAAATTAAGGAGGTCTAATATATGCATGGAATACATAAAAAAGCAATATCGGGAATTTTATGTATCGCACTTGTTCTGGCATTTGGCAAGTCAACAGATATTTCAGATATTATTATAGGAAGAAACACACAGCAATCTATATCACAAAAAGAAAGTTACAATTTAAAAAGCAGCAGTAATAAAATTAATCTTTTAAACCAATCGGAAACAAAAGCAGGTTCAAATACGGCAGACGACAATGATGACTGGCTTGATGAAAACGGCGAGTTAAAGAATACGGTTATTGTCGATAAAGAAAAAGATTATTATAAGAATGATAATCGCATCATAATCGAATATAGGAATAATGTAAAGGAACCTGCCGAACTTTCAAAATATGCTGAAAAAGAAAAAGATATTGATGAACTTATAAAGGTTTATCGCATAAAGTCTCAGGAAGACACTAAAAAAGTTATAGAAATAACGAAAAAGTACAGTTCTGATATTCAGATTGCACAGCCGGATTATAAATTCAACATAGCATCCCAGAATAGTGAAGTGACGGATTATTATAAAGAAGGAAAGCAATGGGCATTGGAAAACGACGGAACTTTTGAAAATCCGGAGACTGACGTTGAAGATGCAAATATAAAAGCAGTTGAAGATATTGACCTTAATGCGCAGGGAGCATGGGACGAGATAGACAATGCTCAGAATGCATCCGTAAAAACAAAAGAAGTTGTTGTAGCGGTAGTTGATACCGGTATTGATTACACTAACGATGAGCTTAAGAATGTTATATGGCAGAATGAGGATGAGGCTTCGGACGGAACTGACAGTGATAATAATGGTTATAGGGACGATATTAGAGGATGGAATTTTGTGTCACGCAGAGGAAGCAGCAATGTAACAGATGATAACGGACATGGCACAGCCGTAGCAGGTGTGATAGCAGCGGCAAATGACAATAGTGGAGTTGTCGGAATTGCGTCGAATATAAATATTAAAATTATGCCTATTAAGTCCGTTGATTCTAAGGGAGAGGCTTCGACGTCAAATCTTATTTTAGGAATGAAATATGCAGATGCAAACGGAGCGACGATATGTAATTGTAGCTGGGGCGGCGAGTCTGACGCACGTGAATTTTTGCAAGATATGCTTATGAAACAGGTGATAGCAGCCAGTGATATGCTGTTTGTAGCGGCATCAGGAAACGAGACTACAGATATAGATAACACAGAGTATATACCGGCATCATTTACTACCGATAATTTGATAACTGTCGGAAGTATTGAATGGGACGGAAGTTTAAGCTGGTTTAGCAATTATGGCTCAAATTCAATGGAGATATGTGCACCGGGAGCAGCAATATATACGGTAAACGCAGGCGGCGGCTATGTCTTTGAATGGGGAACATCATTTTCAACACCTTATGTCGTGGGAGTTGCGGCACTGGCAGAGGCAGCCTCGGGTTCATCTGATGGGAAGGTTTTGAAAGATTTCATATGTAACAGTGACAATCTTAAAAAAATATCGGGACTTGAAAAATATTGTCAATATGGCGGAATACCTGATGCCGAGAAAGTAGTAAAAGCTGCTTTGGCTTATCGTTTGACAGAAGAGACAAGCGTCACGGCTTCGCCGGCAGCAAGTGAGACACCTGTGCCGACAAGCACAACAGCGGCAACGGCTATACCTTATGGTAATACATCACAGCAGCCTGATATTTCAGCGACAACGGAACCGGATGTCAAAGAGACAGAAACACCACAGGAGACAGCCGAGCCAGTGAATAATTTGAGTGCAACAAGTGTACCGACAGAGACACCTGCGGCAGAAGCTTCTTCGTCACCGGATGCTGCATCGGAAGAACCGACTGACGATATAAATATCAGTGTTAAGAACAGTCTTTACAAAGGATATGCCAGAAAGATAAATGTAACTGTGGGCGGAAGTATTTCAGAGATAAAATATTCAAAAGGCAAAAAAGAAACTTCATATTTTGGAAAGTTCGGAAACGAATTTACAAATGTAAACAGCAGCAGTTTTACAATAAAGGCATATGAACCGGGCTGGTATACAATATATGTCAAGACAATAGGCGGAAAAGAAAAAATAAAAAATGTGTTTGCCAATGTCAAGATTGTAAAAATATCAAAAACAAAATTAAGTATAAAAAAGGGAACAGAATATAAACTTACTGCGTCTATTAAAGAACAGAGCAGTTATCCGGAAAAACTGACAGGTAAGGTTTATTTTAAAACATCAAATAAAAAGATAGTTTCAGTTAATGCGGCTACAGGGAAAATAAAAGCGAAATCAAAAGGCAGGGCAGTCATAACCGCATATACTAAAAACGGAAAGAGTGCCAAATGCACAGTTACATGTAAATAAACGGTATCGGGTGCAGTGTGTTATAATGCATAATTTACTGTAATATTTAATGTATTTTAAGTCTCCTAATTACATTGTATTTTTGAACTCTGCTATTTAAAATATTGGTATATGTGGAGCAAAGAAGCTTCAAAATTAAAAATCAAATCGGAGGACAAAGATGAGCGAATTAAAAGCAAAGGCACTTCATATGGGACCTGCACAGTGTGCTGTTGATCTTGGTGATGGAAGTGAGCGTGGAGAATATGTAAATCAGGATTATATCTTACAGAAACTGGGCAGACCGCATAGAGCAGTCAACCTTATGTATTGCTATTATCCGAACGATGAAGGATGGCCGGGAAGAGCAAGCGTTGTTCATGCTGACCCGTCAGTACAGTTTGCATGGGATTTCCCTTATGATGATTATTTTACTTATAAGGGCGGTTTAAATGGTACATTGGATGATGAACCGTTTACATGCATGAGAGATGTCCGCAGACATGGACAGGATGTACTTCTCACAATGACAATAGACCCTAAGGTTTCAGACGAGCATCTTGTAGCGATAGCTAAAGACCTTAGAACTTTCGGAAGAGTCCAGCTTCGTATAAATCATGAAGCAACAGGAAACTGGTTCTCATTCAACAAGAGAGCAAGCTATGAGGAAGTTGCGGCATTCTTTAAACATGCAAGCGAGATAATCAGAAAAGAAGCTCCAAATGTAAAAACAATCATTTGTCTTGATGGTTGTAAAGAACTTGAGGATGAAAAGATGGAGATGGAAGATATATTTGCAGAGGCTTCAAGGGCAGCAGATATAGTATCCGTAGACAGATATATGGCACTTCATTGGGGATGGCCTTATGATGTTGCAGAAGAAGGCGGTACAACATTTGCACGCCACGCTGTAAGTAAGATATATCAGCTTGCAAAAAACAGTTATGAAAGATATACATATGTAAATAACGGCGTTAAAAAGCCTATGGTATTATCAGAATTCAATTCAGACGGTGATGTAACAGGTCCATATGATCAGGCAGCTATGCTCAAGGAATTCTGTGAAATGCTTAAGAAAGATGATGAGAAATGGCTTTCAGGCTTTACTATGTATCAGTTCAGAGACAGAGGACGTCTTGGTCTTGAAATAGAAGACCCGAACAACAAGGATGTCGGAATCGAGCAGCCGCTTATGGAGACATACAGAGAAATTATTCATGATGATTTCTTCAGCCCTTCAATGGAGACAGGCGCAGATATTGAACTTCCTGCAAAACTTCGCTGGGGCGGCTCAGAAGATGCAGATGGCGTAGCCATAAATCTTCACTTTGACAGCAACCCTGTATTCTGTGAAGTATATTTTGATGATGATAATGTTGATATGAACCTTATGATTGAGTTAAACGGACATTGGTTCTATAAAGCGCCGGGTGTGAAATGCATAGACATGATGAGTGCATTCTTTAAAAAGCCGCTTGATAAGGCAGCAGATATGACACTCAAAATATTTGCACCACCTGCATCAGGTGAAAATGATGAAAGTCAGGGAGATGACTGGCAGACAAATTATTATACGGAACTTAAATCACTTCCTCAGATAAGAATAAGATTTGCACCGATTGTAAAGTAATAAAATAGATTTAAAAGAAGAATTAAAACCCCCTTGTTTTCCTTGTGAGATAATTATAAGGAAAGTGAGGGGGTTTTTTGTTATTATTACTGTGGGGACAGCAATAGACTTTTAGAAAAAATAAACACAGACAATATTTGACCATTTAGACACGAAAATCGACCATTTAGACATGATTTTACATAAGGGGGATTTAATGTGGTAAGGTATAATTGTTTCAAAATAAAAAATAACAGTGGAGGAAAAGTATTATGAAAAAATCAATTAAAAAAATTATAGCAATGGGAATGATGGCAGTATTGATATCATCAAATGCAATAGCAGTTTCTGCTCAAACTAAAAGCGGAAGAGTAAATGGAATCAATTTTAATGCATTCAGTAATTTTTCAAGAACAACGGCAAGTTCGGGAACAGTAAGCTCGTCACCAAAATTAAAGACAAATGTTACATCGACATATGTTTATGTAGATTTAAGAGATAATGATATGATTAAAGTTAAAAGAAGTCAGAGTGGAACTGCTGCGGCAACATTATCTTTTAGTGCACCAAGGAAATGCAAGAGTGTAAGTATATCGTCAAACCATATGGCTAGTTCAGGTGGTGATACATGGTCAGGTTCTACTTTTGAATCTTAATTCGTTAATATATTAAATTTTAAATAAAAATTTAACACGGCTAAAACAAGGTGGAATTACAACATCTTGTTTTAGTTATGTTTTTATAAAATTAATTTTGTTTATTTATATGATTCTCACAGAGATTATGAGTTTCACAATTGTCTGCTGTTAAGAATGGGGGATGAATATGAAAAAAAAGATATTGTTAACTTTATTGTTCTGTTTTGTGTTTATTTTTACAGCGTGCGGCAGTCCTGCCACAAAATCGAATTCTTCTAAAAAATTAAATGAAATAGATACACAAAAAAATGAAAATAAAGATGAGAATATAAGTGAAAATAAAATTGTATGGGTTTTGCCGGAAGAATTTATAAAGATTACAAAACTGCAGGATAATACTGTGTATTTAAATCAGCAGTTAAAAAAAGACGGTTATAATTTTTCGGTGGCGTTTAAAGGTGTTTCAGGGACAGGAAATAATTATTATAAAGATGTAATGAAAGAGATGAAAAATAATACGGCAGATATTGCTTCTCTTGGACTTGATGCGAAAGGAGAGAAGGTAGAGCCATCTGTAAAGCTTATTAAGAGCGGTGTTTTTCTCGATTTAAATAATTATCTAAAATCAGCCGAAGGAAAGAAATTGCATAGTGCATTTCATGATAAGATATGGGATACGGTAAAAATCAATGGGGAGATATGTGCAATACCTAGTCAGACATCACAGGATGGAACTGCATTTGCAGCTTTTAATAAAAAAATATTTGGAAAAAATATAGCTTTTGACGGCAGCTCAATACAGGAACTGAATGATATTCTTAATAAAGTTAAGCTGCCAAAAGGAACAAACGGTATTTTGTGGCAGTTAGCATTTAGAGATATTTGTGAACAATTGGGATATGTATATGAAAATGGAGTAGTTACTGATATTAAAACAGGTGTGGTTTCATGTCCGTTTGAAACTTCTGAAATCGTTGAGTATCTTAAATTACTGCACAAATGGTATCAGGAAAAAAAACTTGTAGCATTGGATGATGGTGAAAACAGTGAGATTAGCAGCATGAAATTTGCTGTTTGGATGGGATATACAAGGGATGAGGTGTTTGAGCGTGTAAAAGACAATACAAAAATAGTACAGCTTCCATATCTCTTTTTTACACGTACAAGTGGCAGCACAGGTGTAAATAAGATAAGTAAAAAGAAAAATGAGGCATTACAGTTGTTGTCTTTGCTGTATACGGATTCAAAGTACGCTAATTTATTGATTCATGGAAAAAAAGGAAAAACATATCAACTCAAAAATGGTTATGCATATGATATGGAAGGAAATGTAAAAAGTGAATATGCAGAAACTTTTATTACTGGCATTTATGATTACATTTATCCATGGGAAGAAGAAGAATTTCCAAGAAACCGGGCAAAAGAAAAGCAGAGTTTACTTGGGACACCTGCAATGCAGAGATCTACATTGATGGGGTTTGTACCGGATTTAACTGATTTTGATGATAAAATGATAAAATTATATGAAGTTACATCAAAATACGAAGAAATCTGGCAGAAGAAAGATTTTGATTCAGCACTTGCTGATGCGGTAAAAGCCTGCAATGCTTCTGAAAGCAAGAAAGTGGAAAAGGAATTAAACAGTCAGATTAGTAAATGGCGCAGCAAATGACAGGAATTGATGGGGGAATTTTTATATGAAAAAAAGTAAAAAGCGGGTTATGACAGGATTTATAGTATTGGTGGCTTTAGTAATAGCAGTGGCAGTATGTAAGGGAGTGTTAAGAAAAAATACAACCGGTCAGCAGGAAGGACAGGAATGGTATATAGATTTTGCAAAAAAATCATATAGTGGAAATGGGTGCTTTTATACCGAAAGTAATTATCTTCATTATCTGGATGCAAAAACAGGCAAGGATGTATTAATTTGTAATGATGCATCCTGTAAACATGATAAAGAGACATGTTCTGCCTATTTTGATGCTACTCAATTGATAGCTTATGAAGAAAATAAAAAACTGTTATTGATTACGGATTACAATGCAAAAAAGTTAGGTGAAGTTTATTTATATCAATCATCTGTCAACGGACAAAACAGAAAAAAAATATGTATGCTTAGTGACAATATTCAGTATATAGAGTGCGCTGCTGTGACAGATAGATATATTGCTATCGGATATTATAATCAATATGATAAAAAAAATTATGAAGATTTACCGCTTCAGACAGCCGGAGTTTATGTATATGATATGAAAAGTAAAAAAGGCAGAACGATATTTGAAAAAGAATTGTGCAATGCCCGAATTTTGTCAATAGATATTACAAAAAAGGGTGAGGTCTATTACTCACTTTTGGGGTATGATGTAAGCGAAAAACAGGCGTTGAAACATTCTGAAGATTGGGATTATCTGGATAAACATATAGTAGAGAGCATTTATCGCAGTGATTTTTCGGGAGATAAAAATACCAAAATACAGAATCCTGATAATCTGTTGACATTGCAACTGTGGCAGAATCAATATTTTTACAATGATAAGGGTAAATTATACGCATATGATACGCAGAAGAACATAACTAAAGAGCTCGGAGATGAAATGACGCTTATTCCGACTTTTAAGAAGGATGAGGTGTATTTTGAAAAATATGATAAAAAGCAGAAGAAAAGTATGATATACAGTTATGATGGCAGTAAAGTTGATAAGGTCGGATTTATTAATGACAATGTCATATTAGAAACAGTGTTTGAAAATACGGTATATATAGAAAATATAGATGAAAAACAGAATAGCAAGCTTGGGTGCGTCAAATCGGTGGAGGATATTATAAAATGATAAAACAGATTTGTTTTGAATTGAAAAAGATAATAAAATCGCCGCAGATTTTCTTTTCGATTGTTGGACTGTTGTTGGTATGTGGTATTTTTTTTGAATGCAAAATTGAAATTCCGGAGTTGGGGAGTGGTTTTTCAACAGAAGGGTACCATAAGATTGTCAAAGAATTAAAGAGTTCTTCAGGTGATGAGATATATAAAAGAGTGTCTGACAGCTATAAAAATATGATGCAGGGGATAGCAGAGACAGAGATTAAATATGAAAAAAATTATAGTCGTGAATTAAATTTATACGGACAGGTTATAAAAGAATTCGGTCAGTCAGAGGAATATCCGAAGTATGTACAAACTGTTTTAGACAATTCTCAGAAGGCGGGTATCAGTCTTTTTGATGAAAGTGATGGAACACAACGTGAGCAGGAAAAGGTTCAGAAGGATTTTCAAAAAATGACGGAAACTAAACCTCACTTTTTGGGAACTTATGCTGTTGAGATGTATATGAAAACAGATTTGTGGGACTTAGCTGTCATTGCCATTGTAATGATACTGGTACATTCATGTATTCTTGCTGAAGTGGAAGAAAATAAAATATGTCTCCTTCGCTGCACGAAAAACGGAAGGGCAAAAACGGCATATGCAAAATTTATAAGTGGTTCAGTGCTTTTATTTTGTGTGCAGTTTATAATGTATGTTCTGCGTTTTGTGCTGGCGGGTATTGCATATGGATTTCCTAAGTTTTCAGAGGCTTTTCAGTCAGTTTCAGGAACTTCCGGCTGTACTCTGAAAATATCTATAGGACAGGCAATGCTTTTGGTTTTTATTTTGAAACTTTTTGTGACAATAGTATTATTTTCAGTATTTTTTACTGTAGCTTTACTGCTTAGAAATACATGGAAATTTTACATAATCGGTTTGGGTATTATGGCAGTCAGCTGGATTCTTTTTAGTCAGATTGATGCCAACAGTTTTTTAGCAATTTTAAAATGGATGAATCCTGTCGCTTTTCTGGCAGTAGATTCTATAATATCGGATTACAGAAATTTAATGATATTTGGCTATCCTATAGGGTATATGTCTTTTGTTCTGTTGGTATGTGTCCTGTTTTTTGGAATATGCATATGTACGATTGGAAAGCTTTATTGCAATGTTATGCCATTCAGAGAAAAGAGCGGGTCAGAAAAGATTTTTGCACTGCGTGAGTGTATTGCGGGCAGACTGCTTGGCGGTCATGGTCTTTGGGGATATGAATGCAGAAAATGGAGCTTTTACCAAAAAGGTATCTGGTTCTGTGTTTTTTATATGATTATAGGCTTTATTGTGTATCAGCCTGTCAGTGAGAGACTTTTTACTAAGGAAGAGATTTATTATAAATATTATGTGAAACAGGTAGAGGGAAAGTATACCGAAGAAAAAATGAAATCGCTTTATGCGAAAGAAAAGAAATTATCAGCAATAAATAAGAAAATAGAGAAAAACGGTGGAAAATATACCGGCGCTGTGATTGTGTATTACAGCAGACAGCTGGAAAAAGAACCCGGTTTGAAAAAGGCAGTTGCCTATGGAAAATATCTGAATAAAAATGGTGGTGACTTTATTTATGAGCAGGGATACCATATTTTGTTTGGAAAAGGAGATGGGAAGTTTGCACTGTTCCTTTGCAGATGTGCCAGTCTGATGCTGATGGCTCTGTTGTCTGTGTTGATATGGTATATTGAACAGACCGGCAGGATGAATTGTCTTATCAGAATATCAACATGTGGAACAAAAAAAACAGACCGTTATAAATATGGAAATGTTATGCTGAGTGGTATTATAGTTGCTGCAATAACATATATTCCATGGGTTTATAATGTGTTTTCTGTTTTTGGCTGTGCAGGACTTTCTTCACCGGCAAACAGTTTGCAGATGTTTTCCAAGGTTCCGGTATGGGTTCCGTTGTCTGCAGTGATTATAGCATTTTTTGTGCTTCATATGTTGTATCTTTGGGCAATAGGTTTTATAACTAAAGTTCTTAGCAGGGTAATAAAAAACGGTCTGGTGGCGGCTGTTCTTTTGTTTGGATTTGGCATTCTGCCTATTTTGCTTTTGTGGGTGTGAAATTATACAATTAAATGGGAGAAAAATATGAAACTGGAAATAAAAAATCTGATAAAAAAATATAATGATGTGAGAGCACTTGACGGTTTTTCAGTGACTATGACTCAGGGGGTATATGGACTTTTAGGCCCCAATGGTGCCGGCAAATCAACCCTTATGAATATTTTGACAGACAATCTTAAACGTGATGACGGTGAGATTTTGTACGATGGCAGGGAAATACTTGAAATGGGTGCGGATTATCGAAAGATTGTAGGATATATGCCCCAGGAGCAGGTGGGATATTCACAGTTTAGTGCGTATGAATTTTTACGGTATATGGCAGTTTTAAAGGGATTAGATATTAAAAAAACAGAGACTAAGGAACAGATTGATACACTGCTTAAATCGGTGCATTTGTATGATGACAGAAAGAGGAAAGCAGGTGGATTTTCAGGTGGAATGAAAAGACGTCTTCTGCTTGCACAGGCACTTCTTGGAAAGCCTGAAATTCTGATTCTTGATGAGCCAACGGCGGGTCTTGACCCAAAGGAACGCATTGCCATGCGAAACATGATTGTCGATATGGCAAGGGAGAAAATAATCATTCTGGCAACGCATATAGCAGCCGATGTAGAATGTATTGCAGACAGCGTAATACTTATAAAAAAAGGAAAGGTAATACAAAATCAGGCACCGTCTGTGCTGATAAATGAGGTGCGTCCTTATGTAAAGGAAATACTTTGTTCTAAAGAAGAATTAGGAGAGTATGAAAAGAAATACAGAATTGGAAATATCATTCAAAGAGATGAGGGGCTTTCACTTCATATTATAGATGATGTACCGGATAATGAGATAACAGAAGAAATGCAGTTGTCTCTTGATGATGTATATCTGCATTATTTTGAATAATTAAAAAAACAAGTGTCACAGGATGTCACGAATTTATCGTGTTTTCTGTGGCATTTTTTGATGGAACTATAAACTGATTTGAAAAAAATAAAAATGATAAGTGACTCATTCTAAAAAAACACAGAAAATGTAATAAAAAATATATTTTATGTTGCATCTGTTTAGGTTATTATATAAGAGATAATTTATGGTTATTGTTCACTCGCAAGCATGACACCTGATGTCAGGTTGTGCACCAATGAGTAAATTTTTTGGTAAGGCGAAATGTATGGAAAAGAGGTATAATATGGGTAAAAAAATGTTAAGAGTTTTATGTTGTGGAGCGTTAATATGTGTCGTTGCAGGAGTTTCATTTGCAGCGGAAAATCAGTATCAGAAAAGTGTACTTAAAAGCAAATCGGTGGATTATATTAAAAAACTTAACGAGGTCTACCATCCGGCTGAAATTTATGATAAGAAATGTGTGAAATTATCGACAAGTGATAATGAGCAGATTTCCCATATGATGGATAAGCTGCTAAATAATATTGACAAAAAATCTTCGTATTATAAGATGACAAAGGATGATATAAAGGAAATTATTGATAATGAAATGAAAATGTCTCCTGACAAGAGAGTAAAGTCTACTAAGGTTGAATGTGTAAGACAGGTTGCTTCAAAGGTTGGAAAAAATAAAGCAAATGTAGTGCTGGTAGTGCGTGAAACTTCCGAAAAATACAATGGAGATACAGGAAGTTCAATGACAGAATATGATTTTTCATATAAGAAAGTTTCAGGGGAATGGAAACTTGAGAATGTTGCATATGATTACATGACATAATCAAAGCATAAGCGTTCACCGTAAAGGTTTATATCGAAACTTTGTTGTGTGTAAAGAACATGCATCATATTAATCTAAGGAGGAATTTTAAATGAGAACTCATGGCAGGCTGGTGAAGAATATAGCAGGAATTTTACTGTTACTGGCATTATTGTCTTTGCTGCTTCCGTTTTGTAAGTTTAATGCAGGAGCAGGCGACATGACGCTTTCAGGAGTGGAAGTTTTGAAAACCGGAGGAAAAGCTGGTTATACATATTTTAAAACAGGTGCTCTTTCTGATGATTATATACTAAAATCACCATACACATGGGGAGATATAAAACAAAGTGTTTTGTATATAAATAATGCGGGCGGAGCAAAGATAATGGTATTTTGTGGGGCGGCAATAGTAATTCCGATAATATTGTGTTTTCTTTCAATGATAATGTTGTTTATGGCTGAGGGAAAAAAGACAATGTTTCTGCCGACGGTATTTACATTTGCAACATCAGCGGAAATGGTGCTTGTACTGCTGTTGTTTAGTCAGTTAAGACCATTTTTAATGGTCGGAGTTTATCTTTTTACATTGCTTAACGTATTTGCGCTGATATTTATACTTGCAGGCTGGCTGACAGGTGGCTACAGTCAGCCGGATAGAAGACTTGGACGTTATGGAAATGATAATGACAAGAGCAGTGATGATGACAATGACGGTTCACGTCGGAAGAGAACAAAAAGGAAAACACGCCGAAAAAAGAAAACAAAGAAGAAAAAGAAAAAAGATAAGAATTCTGACAGGAACGATGACAAAAAAGACGACAAAAAGGATGAACAGAAAAATAAAAACAGTAATGCTGTTGTCGGAAAGATAAGTGACGGAAACGGAATTTACCACGGTCTTACATGGAATCTCACAGATGGAAATGAACAGACTGTAACAATCGGAACAACGGCTGATGCAATGGATGCATTGGCATCAAACAGCCTTAAAAACATGAATGCCATAGCAGAGAATAATTGTACGGTGACATTTGACGCGGCGGCTAAAAAATATAAAATTGAGAGCCACTCGAAAGCTGATATTTTAATACTGCAGGATGGAAAAGTTGTCAAATGGCTTAAAAACGGTGACAGTCATGTTGTGGCATCCAAAGCAGTGCTTCAGATAGACGGAAGAAGAGACTCAGTGCGATTGGGATAGGTGAAAGGGATAATGTAACGGATAAATAAAAAAGGCAATCGGCAGATAAATGAAAGGAGGGTGAGTGTATGCAGTTACCATATTCCGAAGAACTAAATATCGAATATCTCGGACGTTTATTTGATAATACCAGTGAATGTTATAAATTCTTTTGGTTTGATGCGCTTATTACAAAGGTAATTGACGGCAAAAATGAAATAGATTATGAAGAGATGGTCGATGAGATGATAGCAGAAGCATGGTATATGGTAACGGAATATCATCTTAACCTCGGACCCAGAGATACATTGGAGGGGCTGATAGATTTAATCAAGGCTAAAAATCCACAATTAAAATCATGTGAGAAAAAATCGACTATATTAGAGTTTTTAAAGAATACTGATGACAGTGAAATTATAAGTAAAAAAAGAATTTTAACACGGAATGTTCCGTATCGTCTGCAGGCACCTTTTATGGTAAATATAAAGGGAAAAACATGGGATATAGGCGAAAGTAAACTGATTACGAAAATTAATCAGGAAAGCAGGCTGATTTATTATTTTAAAGAATTTGAAGGTCTTTCTACTAAAATAACAGTCCAAGAAGATTGGATGAAATATATTGTAAAAAATAAGGAAATTATCCGGGGATGGCTTGAATGCAAAATGATTAAATATCTTCAAAAGCGCAATCCAAGTGTACCTGGAATTGCAGATAAACTATACCCGCCACAGGAACGTAAACTTGACAGGATTAAAAAATATTGGAAGATGATTTTGTCAATAGAACAGGTGCGGGATATATATGATGGTCAGATATTGAATCAAAAAGACATGTCGATTGACCATTTTGTTCCGTGGTCGTATGTGGCACATGATGAAATGTGGAACCTGAATCCGACAACAAAGAGTATCAACAGTTCTAAAAGCAATAATCTGCCTGAGTGGGATATGTATTTTGAAAAACTGGCAAGACAGGAGTATCAATCGTATCGGCTGATGTGGAAGTATGACATAATTCATGATGAATTCGTTAAATGTGCCAAAGAACATATTAACAATGACGAGATTAGGGAGCGTGTTTACAGAGAAGGACTTGATTATGCGGAATTTGCAGGAGAACTGAAATCTATTATTCTGCCAGTGTATCAATCAGCACAAAACTGTGGATTTGGAAAGTGGAGATGGAAGGGCAGAAAATAGGAGATAAGAAATTTGTAATTTTAAAACTTCGTATTTAAAAAGGAATGTCGCCAACATTCAATTCGCACCATATATGTACCACTCACGCAAACCTTCTTGATTTGATGTTAAACACAGTATAATGTTTGTAAATTCATCAGAAAAGCATTGAACAAGGAGGAACAGCCATGAAAAGAAGAGTGACAACAGGAATATTTGCGGCAGTTTTTATGACAGGGTGCTTTATAATTGCACATCCACAGAAAACGCAGGCGGCACAGGCGGTAGCAATTAGTTCGGCAGATGATTTCCTGAAGATTGAGGATAATCCATCAGGAAGTTATTATCTGACAAAAGATATTACTGTTCCAGCAAACACGTCTTTATTTACAAAATGGGACAAGCAGTTTAAAGGAACATTAGACGGAAAAGGGCACAAGATTAAAGGTTATACTTATTCTGCCGGTGTATACACAGATTATGCGAGTCTTTTTGTATATGCAAAAAATGCAACATTTAAAAATCTGACGTTAAGCAATGTAAACATATCGTTAAAAAAGAGTGGAAAGGCAAGTGCACTTGCAGCATATCCAACTAAATGTACATTTTCAAATATTACGGTCAGTGGAAAAATAACAGTCAGCGGTACTACAAGCAGTGCATCCGGAGTAGTAGTATTAGCCAACGGCAAATGTACATTTACAAAATGCGTAAACAAAGCGGATATTACGGTAAATGCATATGACACTACCAATAGTGAGGATGCAGACAGCGTAGACGACCAGGGCGGTGATGCAAACGGAATTGCAGGTTTAGCATATGACAGTACGGCAATGAAATGTTCAAATTCAGGAAAAATTACGATAAACGGCGATCTTCGCTGGGCAAGTGAAAAAATTAGTGCAATTGGTCTGTTTGGCAGTATAAAGGGGATTACAGGCAGCAAAAATACAGGAACTATCACTGCAAAAAATGTAAGCAAAGGTGATTATGCAAGTGGGGGAGTTCTGGCAGTTGGCATAGCAGGTGAAGTGTATGGAGCTGGTAAGAAGATGGTATCCTGCTACAATACCGGAAAGATTAGCGCATCAAATAACAGTAATGATGTTGGAACAGTTGCAGCAGGAATTGTAAATGCTGCAAGCAAAACAGACACAAGAATCATGAGATGTTATAATACGGGAGCAGTTCAGATATTGGGAGTGGCAGGAGGCAAAACAGGTATCGAATCAGGAGCAGGCGGTATAGGTGGTTTAAATGTAGCCTCAATCACTGAAAGCTATAATACAGGAAAGATTGCAGCAAATGTAAAAACCGGTGGGGTAAAAGTAGGCGGTATAGCGGCAGACATCTGTAATGTGCGTAACTGTTATAATACAGGAAGTGTTTCTACAAAAACAAATGCAGTCAGTTACATAGGTGGAATAGCAGGATGGCAGGAAGCGTATGCGAGAGGAAGAGAAAAAGAAGCGGCAGCCTGCAATTATAATATCGGTACAGTTAAAGGAGGAAAGAAAGTAGTAAAAGGTGCCATTATTGGACGCTATGAAGTGGCAGGAATTTCAGGTAAAGCGGCTGTTTATGACAACTACTACAAATCAGGAAAAGCATATGGAGAAGCTGGTATTTCGTGGAAACCATATCTGGCAAAAGCAGTGAAAGTGTCTTCAATCAAGACAAAGAGCTGTCCGAAACTGTCTTCAAAATACTGGGTATATTCTTCAAAGCATAAGAGACTGGTATTGAAGAACAATAAAGAGAAGTAAAATATTTAAAGTAGAATTGATGTTTAAGAATAATAAATGGAGCAAAATTATTTGATTTTTAAGTCCTCTCATTTGAATATTTTGTTTTGAGCCGGAGAAAATTTTATGATTTATTGAGTAATACGGATGGAGAAGATTTTCTGACATACTACGGAGAACGCAAGCTGATTCTTCGTGTTGCCTTTGAAAGGTATCTGCGTAATCATCCAGAACTAAGGATGCGGGTATAATGGCAAAGGCGGGAAGAGGACAGACAATGCGTGATTCCAAAAGAAGAGTCCTTAGACCGGGAGAGTGTGTAAGAGCAGATGAAAAATATCAATATAAATATCATATTGATGGGAAACCACACTTTGTATACAGTTGGAAACTGGAGCCTACGGAATCACCGATCCAAAAGCTTCTTTCTATGAATTTATCAACGCTGCAAAATCAATGGGCTGATAGGAAGTAACCGAATGGTTACCGCAAAAATCCTCTGCTGTATTACATGCAATGCGGCAGGGGATTTTTTTACAAAAGTAAAAATTTTACCCCTTAAAGTAAAATTAATCCGTTCAAATTCGATTGCATTTTCCTTATAATGACTATATCATTATTTGAACAAGGAGGGTTTTTTATGTTACTTAAAAAACGAATTCTTCCCCTGGCTTTATCTGCCATTATGGCTGTGTCCGCGTTGACCGGCTGTGGCAGCAGTTCAGAGAAAGACAGCTCATCAGGGACTGAGACAACCCTGACCATGTGGACGATCGCCACAGAAAGCGACTCTTTCCACAAACCTTATCTTCAGGCAATCGAGGAGTTTGAGAAAAATCATCCCGGTGTAAAGATTAATATGGAAACATTTGAAAATGAATCCTATAAAACGAAGATCAAAGCGGCCGTCGCTGCCAATGAACTTCCTGACATTTTCTTTACCTGGGCGGGTGGATTTTCCAAATCTTTCGTATCTTCCGGAAAAGTAATGTGCCTGGATGATTATTACAAAAATTACGAAAAGGAAATCAGTAAAACCGCTCTTGCCAACGATATCTACGATGACAAATTGTATGGTTCCGTAACTTGTACACCGGTATCCGTAATGTGGTACAACAAGGAAATGTTCAAAAAACAAGGTGTCGAAGTACCAGCCACATGGGATGATTTCAAAGCTGTCTGCAAGAAATTCATTGATGCAGGCATTAAACCGATTGGAACCAGTGTAAAAGACACTTGGGTACTTGCTATGCTTCATGACGGATTAGCACTTAAATCTGCCGGAGCAGACAAAGTCACCAAGGCTTTGACAAAACAGGGTCAGTCCTATATCAGGAATTTATGGATTATGTAAAAGAAAATGTGGCAGATTATCTGCCGGAGAAATCTGAGCAGGCAGAGATCACGGTGCATCAGATGGTAAAAAACAATGATGTTGTGTTAGATGGGTTAAATATTCACGATCCAGACAGCAATCTTTCTCCCAATATTTATCTGAATCCACTATATGAGCAGTATGAAAATGGAAGAGATCTGGATGAGATCGTTGCAGAGGTAGCCGATACCTATGTGGAAAATATGGGATCGGCACTCACAAGAGATTTTCAGCTTAATGTAGATGATATCAGAAACTTTGAGGCAGTCAAAGACAATATCTTTCCGAAACTGGTGAATCTTGAAAAGAACAGCAGCCGTCTGGAACATGTACCATATACACAGAAGGAAGATCTTGCAGTCACTTATCATATCAAGATGACAGGGAATTCAAGGACTCTCGGTTCTTTGATGATCACGGATGCAATGCTGGAAGGGTACGGTGTGAACAAGGAGGAGCTGCATGCGTTGGCAATGGATAACATGGGGCGGTTATTTCCTCCTACATTTCAGTCGCTGCAGGAAATGATGATCGAACTTTTTGCTGATGAATTTTCAAGAAGGAAAGGGATGCCGTTAGAAGAAGCGAAAGAGTGTGCAAAAGAGATGGTTCCGACAGGGGGACCGGAGTTGTACTGCCTGAGTAATGAATGCAAGATCAATGGAGCAGCCTGCATTATCGATGACAATATCCAGAAAATGATAGCGGAAAAGGTGGGCGGAGACTATTTTGTTCTCCCGTCATCTGTTCATGAAGTGCTGATCATGCCCAAAAGTGAGGATATGGATCCGAAAGAACTTCGGAATATGGTGCAGGATGTCAATGCCACGCAGTTGGCGGAAGGGGAGATCCTTTCGGATCAGGTGTATGAGTATGATGCTAAGACACACAAGCTGAGCATTTGTGCTCCAGGAAAGGAACTAACACAGGAGCAGGGAAAGAATATTTCACAAGAACCTGCAATGGGGGTTATGGAGGAAAAGACTGCGTATGAGACAAAAACGCAGGAACAGGTTCATGAGCCGATCAAGCACGGTGGAAGAAGCCGGTAACAAAAAGAACGGAGGTTTACATGAGTGAGCAAACGAAAGAGTGCATCGAGATTCATTCTCTGGAAGAATTGAAAAAACTTATTATGGAAAAGGATGACAATGAGATACTTACCGTAACAGTGGAGGTGGCTGCCGATGAATCATGAATTAAAGCAGGTGGATGTCCGGCTGAAACTGGTGGATAAAGAGGGAGTCTTCAGTATGGAGTCGATCGATACACCGGCAAAAGCTGTTTCTATCATGGCTCCGATCCTTGCAGAACTTGACCGGGAGGAGGTCTGTGTGGTCAATCTGGATGGAAAGAACCACCCCATTAACTTTAACATCGTAAGCATTGGGAGTATCAATGCTTCTTTGGTGACCGGCAGGGAAGTGTATAAATCGGCGGTTTTGAGTAATGCTGCCAGAGTGATACTGCTTCACAACTATCCCTCGTCAAGTCTCGCACCGAGCAGGGAAGACCGTGAAGTCACCGGAAAGATGATGTATGCCGGGATCTTTCTTGATATTGAACTGCAGGATCACATCATTGTTGCCGGAAGAACCGGGGAAACTTTCAGTATGCGGGAACATCTGCCGGAACTGTTTGACCGAAAAAATTATATGGAGCCGATGGCACATGTAGCAGATCTGGTAAGAGAGGAGACACCCGATTCAGAGGTGTCTCCGGTTACCTATGAAATCCTGCAGATCAAGGATGGAAGTAATGGCGAAGCATACCGGTTTATGGGAACACGGTATATCAGACAACAGCAACTTCCGGTCAATGCAAGTGACTACGAATCAAAATATAAAGGGGAATTAAAGCCGGGAGAAACACTGGATACACTGTATGAACGGTTCAATATAAACCGTCCGGATGATTTTACCGGGCATTCGCTGTCGGTCAGTGATGTGATCGTGCTGGAATCGGAGGGAAAGAAAACACCATTTTATGTGGATTCTTTTGGATTTCAGAAACTGGAAAATTTCTTTGAGGAAAGGTTTGTGCGAACCGAAGCAGAAAAGAAAATAATATCAGATTTCCGGGAGAAAACACAAAAATACTTTCGCCCGGTAGATGGGAGAAAGGCAGAGGAGATTGAAAACAATGTCAGAGAGTACCTTCATAAAAAAGTGCGAGAGCAGGGTCTGCCGATACAATTCGGTGAAGTGCTGTTATATGGAAGCAGAAGCCGGGGGACGGAAAAGCAGACTTCTGATCTGGATATTTTAGTCGAATATAAGGGAACATCCAGAGAAGATGATCTGTTTAACCTGTTTCATGAGGATGATTTTTGTATTGGAGGCTGTAAGGTGGATATCAATCCCATCAAAGAAGAAAAATCAGGAAGTCTGACCGCTTTTTTACAGCAGGCAGTCTATTTTATGGAAAGTGAACTGGCATTTTCCATCGCAGATCGCTACATTTATATTCAGGATGCAACGGAAGGATATGATTATACAATCTATGATTCAGATTTCACAGAACTGGACGGTGGCGTTTATGATGATCCGGAGAACTCCATCTATGAGGCATTGGATGAGATCGTGGAAGATCTGAAGATGCAGCCGGATACTGACAGGATAAAGGGAGAAATTACAGAAGAATCGAAACTTATCCCTATCAATCTGGAGGAATTTGAAGAAGCATTGGAACGAAGTCATTATGTGCCACCGGAAGTGACCTATACGGTTGCGGAATGCGGTGAATTTCATAGTATAGGACGGTACCGGGATGACATCAAAGATGTGCAGGAAGCAATCGAACTGTGGAAAGAGTTTCAAGACAGTCCGTTAAATGGGATTCCATCTATCGGAATCCTAGTGCATACGCCGGGACAAACAGATTTGGAAGATGAGCAGTTAGATCTGTTATCCGGACAAAAGATCGATCTGGATATGATGCAGTACTATCCGATAATCTGCAAAGAAGAGGCTGCCATTGAAAAAATATGTGAACTGATCGAAAATCTGCCGGAAGTCGGAATGGTCGAGAAAGTGCCGGAGAGAATATCGACGGAGCTGCTCCTTCGGGAACTGGATCCGGGAAAGAGTCTTTTTTCAGAAGAAGAGAAAAGTCTGATCCGGAAGTATGGTTTGCAGATGAAAGATGCGCGGAAAACAAGGGAATTGGCGGAGTGTATTTGTCATCAGGATAAGTATGGAAAACAGGATGCAGCATTGGTGATACAGGAGGCAAGGGACAAAATAGAAGAAAAAAGATTGACGCCAAATACGACACCATATATACTATAAGTAGGAGGAATTATGAATGTCAAAATGGGATAAACTATTAAGAAAAATATGCACTTTATCAAAGGATTTACGCTTTGATGAGTTGCGGAAAGTATTGGAAAGTTATGGCTATGAAATGAATGCTCCCAAAGGCGGAAGCAGTCATTATACATTTCGAAAAAGCGGCTGTCAGCCGATTACGATACCAAAACATGAGCCAATTAAAAAGGTATATGTTGAGATGGTAAAGCAGATTGTGGAAAGTGAGGCGATGAATGATGAGAACGATGGATGATTACATGAATATGAATTATCGTATGGAGATTGTTGAAGACAAAGAGGAAGGCGGTTTTGTGGTTTCTTATCCGGAACTTCCGGGATGCATTACCTGTGGAGAAACAATGGAATCAGCCATTACAAATGCTCAGGATGCAAAGAAATCCTGGCTGCAGGCAGCATTGGAGGAAGGAATCGAGATTCATGAGCCGGACAGTTTGGAAGAATATTCCGGACAGTTTAAGTTAAGGATACCTCGCAGTTTGCACCGATCTCTTGCAGAGCATTCCAAGAGAGAGGGGATAAGCATGAACCAGTATTGTGTCTATCTGCTTTCACGGAATGATGCAATGCTTTCAAAGTGAAAGATGATGCTGACAAGGAAGTATTACAGAGTTAAATAAAAAGCTGTTGTGCTTGCGATTATAATTATTATTGCAAGGAAGGGAATGTATATGCAAATCACAAAAAATCAGCATTATGTGCCACGATTTTATATGAAATATTTTAGTAATATAAGAAATGCTGGTACAAAGAAGGAAAAGGTTTTGATTTCATTTTACCAATTCAAAGATAATATATTAAGGGAAAACATACCCACTACTTCTGTATGCTCGGAAGATTATTTTTATGGTCAGGATGGCAAAACAGAAAATTCATTAGCCGAAATGGAGAATAGATGGAGTATAGCGTTTAAGAATGTAAATGATAATACTTTTGCGGAAGGCGATATTGAAAGTATCAGGGAATTTGTTATATATCAAATTAGTAGAACTAAGGCAATGCTGTCTCACAATAGGGAAATGGTAACTAATGTAATGGAAGCTGTTTCCAAAAAACAATTTGGGAATATGGCAGACGGAAAGACGTTTAATGAGTTACTTGAAAATAAAATTCAAAATGAAATAACGCCTGAATTTGGATTGTCAATTGTGAAAGAAACAATACCGGTAATTAGCGATCTAAAAATGAAGGTTATTACTAATGAAACAGAGATGAAACTCATTACATCGGATGTGCCGATTATAATTATAAATCCGTTAGGCATCTATAGAGCTGGTTTGAATTCAGTTGGGGAGGTTATTTTTTTCCCGATATCTCCTTGGAAAATAATATTTTTTTATGATGAAAAGGTATTCGGTGAACTGCCAAATAAAATTTCTGATGAGAGGGAGGTTGAAATATTTAATCAATACCAATATGTTAGTGCAGATGAACGACTACTGGGAAAAGCGGCTGGAGATTTTAATAATATAATTAATAGTGAAACATTAAATTGCAAAAGAGAACAATTTAATAAAATGCAAAAAACAAATACCATAAATGATGGAGTGGGAACTTTTTTTTCGACAAAATCAAGAAGTATACCATATTATTATAATATTCCTATTTTGCGTTTGCCTAAACTATTGAGAAAAATTCCGGGTGATTTTCGTGAAACATTTCAAAGAGAATACTCGTATGAGATAAGATTGGCAATATTGTGTCGCATATATCGGGATCCCAATTTTATTTCTGACATAACATTAAAAGAACATTGGAAAAAACAACAGAGATATTCGAAAGTTTTATTAAAGTATTTAGATGATTACTGGAATGTTCCAAAGAAGGATAGAATTATTACTCCAGAACTCATGAAAAAGTTAAAGACGGTACCAGTTAATGCCATTATTAATAAAGATGTAAATGGAATATAATTTTAATTGGAAAATCTAACATACCAGATAACAACTTAATATCACATGAAAAAAGAACTGCTTCGGTGGTTCTTTTTTCGTACACAAAAATACAGAACAGGAGGCGAAAACAAATGCTAAATTTATTCAGAAAGGACACGCTTACACCGCAGACGGAACGCATTTACAAGGTTCCGCTGTGCATTCAGGATACCATTCCCATCTACCGGATTGCTGAAAACGGTATCTTTGAGCTGGAGAGTCCGACTAACAAAGACGGTGGGAAAAAGAAGCTGCATCAGTTTGACAGGATGTATCTGTTTGAGGATATCAACTTTTCCACGCAGGATGAAGAAGAAAAGGAAGAAACCGGGAAACGGTTTGAAACGCTGCTTCGTTCCATGAATGTCAGTTACAAGATCATCGTGTCCAACCATTATGCCGATAACGGAAAGCTGCGGGAGGAGATCCTGCAGAAGGCAGTGAGCAAAGAACGGGAGCCTTTGGCAAGGGAATACCACCAAATGATCGAAGAACGGCTGCAGGAAGGACGGGGAGGACTTTTGCAATCCAAGTATTTCATAGTCACATGCAGAAAGCCGGATTATGAGAGTGCAAAGAATTATTTCAATACCATAGAGTTTTCCATTCAGCAGTTATTTCACCGGCTGGGAAGCCGCCTGATCCCACTCGATGCCACAGAACGCTTGCGGGCACTGCACAGTTATTACCGCATGGGTGACGAGGCATCTTTTTCTTTTGACTGGAATGAATATCTGCATCTGAAGCGTGACTGGAGAAATGACATTATCAATACTTCTCTGCGAGAGTATCCGGAGCATCTGGAGATGGAGGGTGGAAACTGTGCCTGTGTGATGTTTATCCGAAAATATCCGAACGGACTTACCGACCAGTTTTTAAATGAGCTTACCAACATGAACTTTCCTCTTATCTATACAATGGATGTGGAGCCGCTTGACAATGATGTGGCTTATCAGATGGTGATGAAGAAATATATGTCAAATGAGCGGAGCATTAACCGGGAACAGGAGCTGAAAAACGAAAATGGTGATTATTCCACCAACATCAACTATGAGAGAAGAAAGCAGCAAAGAGATACGGAGGAGATGTTAGACCGCATTTCTTCCTTTGATGAACGGCTTCTTTATGTGGGAATCACGATTGTTATCAAAGCATCGTCCGGAGAAGAACTGGAGGAGCGGACGGAAAAAGTCCGCATCATAGGAAAAACACATAACATGGATATCGTTCCCCATTCACATAGGCAGCTGGACGCACTGAATACTTCTTTGCCGACGGGTGTAAGATTTGTGAATACGATGCGGACCATTACATCGGAGGAACTTTCAATCTTTATTCCGTTCAATGTACAGGAGATCCATGATGATCTGGGATACTGCTATGGATTTAACAAGGTATCGAAAAATCTGATCATTGGAAATCGAAAACTGTTAAAGAATGGAAACGGGATGGTATTTGGAGTACCCGGTTCCGGAAAATCTTATAATGAGAAATCGGAAATGGGACAGGTGCTGTGCTTCTCAAAGGATGACATTATCGTGGTAGATCCAATGGGTGAGTACAAAGGCATTGCTGCAGCATGGGGTGGTCAGTATATCAATCTGACACAGTCAGCGGAAAATGTTTTTTATGTCAATCCGTTTCATGTGCCGGACGAGGTGCCGGATATTGACCGCTTTGTGGCAGAAAAAGCAGAGTTTGCGTATGCCATTTGTGAGCAGGCGTTGAAACCGGCACCGCTTACCAGCCGCCATATCGCTGTGATCGATAAGGCAGTCAGCAGTATGTATGAGGAATATTTTAGGAAAAGAAAGGATAAACGAAGAAGAAAGAACCGATCGGAATCGCCAACCATTCCTGTGATGCGAAACAGGATCATGGAATTATATGATGACAACGAAGCGGCAAAGGAAATCGTGGAGCAGCTGGAGGTATTTGCGG
Source organism: Butyribacter sp. (assembly GCF_056818865.1). NCBI lineage: Bacteria > Bacillati > Bacillota > Clostridia > Lachnospirales > Lachnospiraceae > Butyribacter > Butyribacter sp. The sequence goes on along the minus strand of NZ_DBLYGC010000018.1, from coordinate 10,974 downwards.
ATGGTACGCTGGATATTTTTGCGAGAGAACAGTCCATATCCGATGAAAACCGTTTTACCGTATAGGGGTTTTCGGAGCTTGGAAAGCGGATGCGTGCGATGGCAATGCTTGTGATGATCGAAAGCATCACGGCGAAGATCAAATATAATCAGTCTGACGGAGTTGCCACCTGGGTTTATGTGGATGAAATGCATGAACTCTGGGGAGAGGAATACAGCTTACATGCATTGGAAAAGATGTGGCGTGAGGTCCGCAAGCGGGGTGGTATCTGCACCGGCATGAGCCAGAATCTTATAGATGCAAAACGGAACCGTTCCACGAAAACAATGGTATCCAATTCGGAGTTTATGCTTTTGCTTGACCAGGGCACAATGGATAAAGAAGCGGTGGAAGATCTGTTTGATATTTCATCGGAGCAGCTTGCCTGTGTCAATGGAGCAGAGCCGGGAACAGGTCTTATCCGGTTTGGAGATAAGATTGTTCCTTTTGACAATACAATGGAAAAGGACAGCAGTCTGTACCAGTTATTTAATACGAATTTTCATGAGATGGTAAAAGACAAAAATGCATAGCAGACAGTGAGAAAGTAAGAAAAAATAAGGACAAATGAATTGACGAAAATCGTTGAATTGTGACAGGAAAAATGATATATTAGTAGCGTGGCGAAAGCCATAGGAAAGTACCCATGACAGGGTGGTAGCCTCCCAACACCAATGACCGGCTTGCCGGAATACATAGGAAGGGAGGTGGCGCCAATGACAGCTTTTGAAATCCTTTCGATTTTCCTGGGCATACTGACATTGTTATGTGCCTTTGGTAGTCTTGTTATAGCGTTGCTTGCCTTTCTCGACAAGAGAAACAAGCGAAAATAAAAATGCCTATCCTGTCTGCAAACAGGATAGGCGGTGTCCGTAAGGACATTTAGCACTATGCGGGAGCATCCACTTTGGAGTGGGTGCTTTCCTTTTCTAATATCAATATATCACATTTCCCCAGACTATTCAACAGAAAATTGAAAATCTCACGAAGTCCTATGATGAAAAATCGGAGGTGGTGATCAATGGATCAGCTCGACAGAGAGGTCATTGAATCCTTGAGTGAGCCGGCAAAGAGAGTATTTGGGAGTCTGGATTACCGTTCCAGACAGCGAATGTTAAAGAAAGCCAGAGCAATGGCGAAGGAAGAAAAAACAAGAAACCAAAAGAAAAGCCGGGTAAAGAAAAAGGAGATTGAAAAACAGAATAAAGCAAAAAGAAAGAAAAAGGGCAGTTCATCCAAAAGTGAACGAGTCCTTTTTTCTATTTATGAAACAAAAGATCTTATGGTGCAATCCATGCATCTGATGCTGCTTGGAAGCAGCGTGGCAGACAATGCTTATGAAGAAAGAGACTTTGCTCATACGGATGAGCCGCAAGTTGCTTTATCCAGAGAGACGGTTCAAAAGAGCAGTCGGGTAGCAATGGGAGGTATGCGGACTTTAGTACAACGAAACCGACACAAAAAAGCACAGAGAAAGGCTGCAGGGAAATCTACACAGAAATCTGCACAGGCGGTTCAGACAGGTGCAAAAGCGGGAACGCAGGCTGCAAAAACACTTGTTAAGACAATGCAGAGCATCGTGAGATCAGTGGCAGCAAATCCGGTCGTGTGGATCGTGCCGCTTGTCATTATCTTGCTTGCTGTGATTGTCGGGGCAATCGGTACTATTGTTGGTTCCGGTGGAGCTGATAATGAATCACAGGATGGAACCTATCAGGCACAGGTATCGGAAAAGACAGAAAGTTACCGGGAGATGGTTTCAGAGTATTGTGAAAAATATGGTATTGATGATTATGTGGATCTGTGTCTTGCCATGATCGAGCAGGAGAGTGGAGGAAATCCGCCGGATGTGATGCAGACAGCACAGTCTTATTATAATGTGAATCCGCCTATCGACAGTGCAGAGGAAAGCATAGACTGTGGGACACATGAACTGTCAGACTGCCTGACAAAAGCAAAGTGCAAAGATCCCAATGACATCAACGGAATTTCCCTTGCCCTGCAGGGATATAACTTCGGCAATGGCTATATTGACTGGGCGCTCAAAAACTATGGCTGTTATACCAAAGAAAATGCACAGATATTTTCAGCAAAGATGTGTGCCGAGCTTGGTTATGCTTCTTACGGGGATGTGGAGTATGTGCCTCATGTCCTGCGGTACTATGTGATGAATGAAGAAACGAGAGTATCCAATGAATCTGCCAAAACAATCTTAGAAGAGTTAAAGAAAAACAATACGGCACCGGCGGAGGCATGGGATGTGATCGAGAAAGGTGCCTCCCTGATCGGAAGTGTAAAATACAGCATGGAAAAACGGCAGGCAGACGGAAGAGACAAGCCAGAGTTTTTGGACTGCTCTTCTTTTTCGGCATGGGCATTTCATAAGGCAGGAGTGACCAGTGTGCCATATGGCTCTACGACGGCAACCTTTATCGGTTCCAAAAAGTTTCACGATATTTCTGCGGAACGGTTACAGCCGGGCGACATCGGACTAAAAAGTAGGACCGGTGAAACCGGTGGAGCAAACCATGTAGGGATTTACTGTGGAAAACTGAAAGATGGCAGAGTAGTATGGCTTCACTGTACCAGTTCCAGTGGCTCCTCTTTGACAGGGAATATTGAAGGTGCGATGTTTGGGGTATATACGAATTTTACATATTTCAGGAGACTAAAGAAGTGGGACAAGAAGTAGCGTTTGGACAAATTGTCCAGACACAGAGGAAGAGGAAAGAAAGCAAGCGTTTAGACAAATTGTCCAGACGCAGAAAGAGAGGAGACTATGCTTAGAAAAATACGGCGATTTTACTGGAAACAACGAGACAGAGGACTTGGTAGGCAGACTGTTATGGCGGCGGTGGGCGCAGCTTTATTTTTGATGATCATTTTGGGAGCAGTGACAAAAAATGTGATTATGCCAAAAAATGAGAGTCAGAAAAATGTTGCGAGAACCGAGACTGCCAGTGGAACTGCTATCGGAGCCGAGCCAGCATCCGGAGGAGGTGTTGCGATAGAGAATATAGAAACAGGCGTTGAGTCGGAGGGTGAAAAAACGGATTCCACGGCAGATGATTCAAATAATGATGTGTCTGTAGACATGACGGATCTGGAACCCTTTTTGGGGTTTATGTCGGAGACAGCCTATGAAGAGTTAAAAACGCAGTTGGTTCAGATATGTCAGGAAAGAAACTGCAGCTCAGTCAGAAAGCTGACTTATCAACAGACACAAGCCTTTGATGTGACAAGTTTTATCCTGTTGTCCGATGGCAGTGTTTATCAGTGCAATTATAATCTGAAAAGTTGTCAGATGTCTGTTTTCAAAACGGATTATACGGAAGTCCAGATCAATCAGATGAAAGAAAAGCAGTTGCAGGAAGAACAGCAAAAACTGGAACAGGAGCAGAAAGCGGAAAAACAGAAGCTACAAAAGAAAAAGGTAGAAAAGAAAAAAACGATTAAAAAGAAAAAAGCAAAAAAGAAGCCGGTGAAAAAGAAGGTTAAGAAGAAAAGAACAAAGAAGTAATATTATATTCATTATCAGAGGGTATAAGGGATCAATCCCTTACAAGATGAAGCATAGATGTGTCCACATTATGCGTATCTTGCAGGGCTTGAATGAGAGAGGGAAAAGGCACATTTTATGTGCCAAAATAAAGCAGATAAAGCTCAGAAAACACTATGTTTGGACAAATTGTCCAGACAAAAAGAAACAAAAAAGATAAAAATAGCGTTTAGACAAATTGTCCAAACATAAGAAGGGAGTGACCGCATGAATGACGCAAAAACAGAGATCCTTCGAGTAAGAATGACACCGATGGAAAAAGCTGCCCTGTCAAGACAGGCAAACGATCAGCACAAAACTATGAGTGAATATATCCGCAGCATTGCCAAATGTCCGCCGGAGGTGACAAGGGATGAGTTTGACGGTTCGATTCTGCAGATGATCTATGAGATCAACAAAATCGGTGTGAACATCAATCAGATCGCCAAAAAGTATAACGAACACAATTATGTGGAACCGAGAGCAGATCTGTTAGAAAAGCTGGATGAAGTTTATGGAATGATGAAAAGCACCATCCGGCTTATGAAAGGGGCATAAGGAAACACAAGAAACGGAGGGAGCGTGATGTCGTTAATCATCAAGATGGATGCCATCAAGACAAAGGAACATTTAAGAAAGTCCATTCCGTATATCTTCAATGAAAGAAAGACGGATGGTCTGTGCTTCAGCAATGCCGGGGTGACACCAGAGCAGATTTTAGATACCTTCTTTTTGACAAAGCAGCTACGCCCTACGCACGGCACCAGAGAAGGTTATCATTTTAAGTTTTCTTTTTCAAAGGATGAGACGATACCGGCGGAGCAGGCTATGGAGTTTGTAAAGGAATGGACAGAAGAATATCTTGCCGGGGCGTATGACTATGCCTGTTCGGTTCATAAAGACAGAGACCATATGCACATGCACTTGGTCTTTAATTCTGTCAGCAGAAGTGGTGGAAAGTACCGTTATCAAAAAGGAGACTGGGAGAAAGTAATACGACCACTGACAAACCGGCTGGCAGAAAAATATCATACCGGACCATTAAAGGAAAAGGATCCGGCATTGGATTATTCAACAGATTATGAGAAAAAGGATGGAAAACGGACCGGAAAAGAGCAGGTGGAACGGGACATTGACCAGTGGCATCCTTGAAAGCAGATCCTATGCAGATTTTAAGAGAAGAATGGTGCAGGATCACTATTATCAGTTGTGGGAAGGAGTTTCAAGAGAGCATGGTGTCTACCTTGCCCTTACACCGCCGGGGAGAGGAAAAGCAATTTGCAGTTACCGATTAAGTGAGGGGTATATGCCGGTGGATATCGACAGGCGTATCGCATCGCAAAGACAGGCACGAAAAGAAGAACTGCCCACAGGCAGAAATAAAAACCTTGATTGGGCAATGAGCAGAAACTATCAGTTTATCCCCTATGGTGAAATGTCAGAGTACCAGAAAATAATGGTGCGTCAGGTGCTGGAGGCAAGACGATTGTACCAGCGGACAGGTACACCACTTTATATGCATGAGCGGAGCGTCGGAGTGCTTCAAAAGATGAAGAATGAAACCAGAAAATGCGGTATTTATGTAAAGCGTAAAGAAGCACGCAGGGTACAGAGGGAGTTGATACGAGTGATGAAGCAAAGGAGGAATAAAACAAGGTGACGGAAGAATAAATGACATTGATAAAGACATTGATAAAAAAGCACGGTATTTCAGCAACAGATGGCGAATGGACTTTAGTATTTCTTGGTGCCAGCTACGGCTTGACGGAAAAACAGATCGCCAGTTATCTGACAGCAGACACATCGGATTTGCTTGCAAAGCATGAAAAAATGCTCTGTATTTTATTTGGGATAGAACCGGAATCTAATGGTGAAATTCAAAGAATGGAGAATCCGGCAGAGAGACTGCAGAGGATGTTCTTGAGATGGCGAAAAATCGAAAGTATGTGATGGAGATACGACGGTGTATCGAATTTTATGAAATGATGGAGAAGGAACAGGAACCACAGGAGAAAGCAAAGAAAAACAGGAGGGAACGTAGATGAGTGAAGAATTACAATCCTTAGTGCAGATCATTGAATTGTATGGAAGAGGGCTGGGCGGTTTAGGAAAGGCTATCCGCTTTTCAACGAAAGGAGCAGCAAAAGGGGTGCAGATCGCACAGGTGAAAGCATTGCAGCACCGGATGAAACTTCATTATGCCAGTGAGGGGACACACAATACCATGAAATTGTCCGATCTGGAGAAAATGACCGGTGGAAGATATACGATCTTGAATATTCCTTTGGAAGGGGAAAAAGAGCTACTCCCTTTTTATGACCGTTTGAAAAAGATGAAAGTAGCTTTTGCGGAGCTGCCGGACTTAAATCTGGGAGACGGCTATACACAGATCGCATACAATCCGGAGCAGGTGGAGAGCGTGCGTATGGTCATTGAATACTATAAAAAGAAATTCAGGGAAGAAGCGAAAGAGATCGATCTGGACGAATATATGGGAATGGCAAGTTCCGGAGGACTGGAATATCTGGATGAACTTGCCGCCAAAGGATATGAAGGCAGGATGCATGAGGAGCAGCTTGAGGAGCTTCAGCAGCGGATACAGGATAAAGAGTATCTTCCGATCAGTATCAATGTGGAATCCCTTCTTTTGCGGGAAGAAAAAGATGCTTATCTGTTTCGTATTCCCCGTGGCAGGTTGGGAGAAAATCTTTCCAGTGCCATACGGATCAAAAAGTCAGACTGTATTCTTTTGGATGAGGGACAGACTGTGATTACCTGCCTGAAACGAGAGGGAGATATCTGGGGATATGCACTGGATCAAAGGCAGAACATCCATGAGAAAGAAAAAGTGAAACTGGACATTGCAAAATTGGAAAAAGCATTTGCCCCGGTGGGAAATGACCGTGTGAAAATGATCGAAAAACTGAAACCGGAGTATGCAGCGATCTTTCCATCTTTTAATCAGGGACAGGAGATGAAAGAAAAATCTTCTGTCCCTGAACCGGTTTCAGAGAAAACAGTGGGGAAAGTGTTGGCCCTGGAAAAAATGAAAGAGCGTTATCAAAGTCCGGAATACATCCCGGTAACCTTTGACATGGAAACACAGATGGTGGCAGAATCACCAAATCTCTATATAGCCAATCTTCCAAAGGAGCCGCAGGAATCCAAAGACTTTATCCGGTGTATTTCCTTGGATAAGGCAGAAGTAAGTATTTCGGAGGATGGAAAACGGCTGCAGGCATACCTGAAGCGGAGCGGAACTTCTGAGGTTCGGGAAATTGATCTGGAGGGAAAAGAGCTGCGAAAATACAGCAAAAAGAATGAAGACATTGCAGCGGAGTGTCTGAAGTATCAGAGAAGCAGAGGGAAAGAGAGGCAGCCGATGCCGGAAGAGATATTGCGGCACAAACCGGATGTAAACCTTAAGAAACGATAGGAAAGCAGTGTGAAATAAATGATCAGCGTTTTTACACGGCGAATTTATAGTTTCAGCTCAAACTTTGTGGGCTGAGAAAGGAATATAGGATCTATATGAAACGAAAGAAAGAACGCTCCCGTGCAACGCATGTTGCCGGTGACAGCAGAAAAAGAAGATTACACCAATTATTCAAAGTGTGTGCGGTTTTGTTACTGCCCACGCTTTATTTGTTTTACAGTCTGAGCGGATTGTATCTTGTGGATGTGGAAATATCAAAATTGAAAGAACAGATCATCTGGTGTCTGCTGCATCCGCTGAAAGTTTATAATGACAAAAGTTACAGTATGGTTCTAGTGGGAGGTTTGTTGTGGATGATCTGCAGTTTTCAGGCATATAGTAAAAGCGACCATAACCGGATGCCCGGCAATGAGTTTGGTTCTGCCAAATGGGGTGAAGTGCGGGCATTCAATGAAAAGTATGCCGCAAGGACAGAAGAAACAAAGTCCGGTCTGTCTCCGGAAAACAAAGTATTATCTCAAAATGTGCGTTTCCGCTACGACTCGGATACCCTTCGTAATAACAACATCGTGGTTGTCGGCGGCAGTGGTGCCGGTAAGACAGCGTTCTTCCTGACACCGAATCTAATGTCGTTACACGACTGCAACATCTATACGGATCCGAAGGGAAGCCTTGCGGAGGAGCTGGGAGCATGGCTGGCGAAACAGAAGGATACCAGAGTATATACGCTGAACTTGTGTGAAATGGAGAAAAGCATGCATTTCAATCCGTTTCCGTATATCCGCAGTAAGAGCGATATCACGAAGCTGGTGACGAATCTGATCCAGAATACTAACGCACCCAACATTAAAAATTCGAGTGCAGATCCTTTCTGGGAGCGTGCCGAACGAATGTTCTTAGAAAGCCTTTTTCTCTATGTATGGATGGAGTGTCCGAAAGGGGTATATAACCCGAAAAGAGGGAAGGCAGAGCTTCTGCAGAGAAACTGGAAATCCATTCTTTACCTGTTAGATGAGGCACAGTTTGTAGATGAAGATACGCTGCCAAAGTTAGATGAACGCATGAAAGAACTGGCGAAGAAAAAGCCGGATCATCCAGCCGTAAAAGCGTACCAGCGTTATAGAGGCGGTCCGGATGAAACAATCCGTTCCGTCATTATGACAGTCAATGCCCGGATGCAGCCCTTTGATAATGAGGAACTTCTAGAGATCTTTTCATCCAATGACATCCCGCTGGACGAGTTTGGAACGGGAATGGATGGAGACGGGAAAACAAAGAGCAACCTCTTTATCATCATTCCGGATGATGACGATACCTTTAACTTCGTACCGGGGATGGTGTACACGCTGCTTTTTCAAGAACTGTACCGGCAGGCGAGATTCTTTGGTGGAAAACTGCCGATGGATGTGGGATTCTGGCTCGATGAAATGGCGAACATCAAGATGCCGAATAACTTTGATAAGATCCTTGCCACCTGTAGAAGCCGTGGTGTGTACTGTGTGCCAATCTTACAGTCCCTGGCACAGTTAAAAACGCTTTTTGCGGACGGAGCATGGGAAGGCATTGTCGGAAACTGCGACACTTTTATCTATCTGGGCGGTAACGAAGCAAGCACCTATGAATATGTCTCAAAGCTGCTTGGAAAATGGACGATCGACAAACGAACCAGTGGAGAAAGCAAAGGAACCAGCGGTTCTTACAGTGAGAATTACGATGTGCTTGGCAGGGAGCTGATGTTAGAGTATGAGCTTCGCCTGTTGCCGGATGATGAATGTATTATTTTTGTGCGTGGGGAAAATCCGATTCGGGATAAGAAATGGTTCCCGTGGGAACACGAAGCATATCTGGAAGCAAGAAAATGTGGTGCTTTTGTCCCGGCGGTGCAGAAAGAAAAACAGAAACAGCAGATGGAAGAATGTGACTTTATCGGGGAAGGGTCATTGGAATATCTCAAAAAGCAGCAATCGAAAAATGAAAACATCCGGCTGTATGAACTGGACGCCTTTTCCTTTATGATGATGGATCTGGATGCGATGGAGAAGAAGATTCATTCCACACCAAAAGATGTCAAAGGAGCAGAAGTGGAAAAGATGATCACTGCCGGCATGATCCAGTCTGCGGTAAGTCATGAAATGAAACGGGAAGCGGAAGAACGAAAAGCATGGTTTATCGAAAACTTTGATAAGCTCACACTTCTTGATATCTATGCTTCCGAGTGGATGAGCGAGACGAGAAGAAAAGTAATCCGCGAACTGCTGCAGGCAGGAGCAGAGGAAGAGGTGATCAAGTCCATCATTCGTCCGGAGATTGAGGAAGGACAGGTGCTGCAGAAGAAAAAGATGTGGCTGGAGATGCAGCAATGTAGTTGGCCTTAAAGGAGTCGAAATTGCAGAAAATATGTGTGCGTGGTATTCTTGTTTGAAAAAGGAGAATATCATGAAGAATCAACAGGAACTAATAGATGAATATTTGTATTATTGTTTAAAACAAAGAAAGTTGGACGAGAAAACAGTTCGTGCATATCAAATTGATTTAAGACAATTTTCTGAATTTTGTGTTCAAAAGAAATTGGTAACTGAAAAAGCAGTAATTCGTCAATACATTTTGCATCTACACGAATCATACAAACAAAAGACAGTGAAACGTAAGGTTGCTAGTATAAAAGCATTTTATTCTTATTTAGAGGATGAAGAAATCATAGATGATAGCCCTTTGAGAAAGATTCGGACAGAATTTCGGGAAGAAAAAATTTTACCACGCTCGATTCCGTATTCTGTCTTGCAGTCATTATTAAGTAGTATGTACTCAAAAAAAAGCATAGAGAGTACTATATATGAAAGAAAATTGCTAAATCGCGACATAGCGGTGGTTGAAACGCTATTTTCTACAGGAATAAGAATATCGGAATTGTGTAATTTGTTGCAAAAAAATATTGACATTGAACAGGGGATATTTTGCATAAAAGGAAAAGGTGGGAAGGAACGCTATCTGCAGATAGGAACGGAAGAAGTGTTAGTGCAGTTGAAAGAATACAAGAGGCATTGGGAAAAGGAATTGGATGCGAGCGAATTTTTCTTTCTTAATCGCTATGGGGAACGATATTCTGAGCAGTCAGCACGCCGAATGATCCAGCGCTACACTCAAGAAGCAATGATTGAAATACATATTACACCGCATATGTTCCGCCATGCATTTGCTACATTACTCTTGGAAGAAGAAGTTGACATACGTTTTATTCAGAAAATGTTGGGGCATGCGTCAATCATGACAACGCAGATTTATGCTGAGGTTGCATTAAAAAAGCAGATGGAGATTTTGAAAATGAAACATCCTAGAAATCGAATGGAAATTTTAGAGAAACATATTGAAACAGAAGGTAAGGGGGTGGTATAATGGAATGGTACTGATAATTGAATATTATCGCGCGGAGAGAAGTGTCGTGATGGGTGATTTTTAGTTATCCATCGTCAGAGTTATATTGAATGAATTACGCTTCTAGGGAGGAAATATGCCTAAAATTAATATAACAAACTTAGACTACTATGAAAGAGAAGAAGAAAAACAAATTATAGATTATTTATCAACTCCTAATATATATCGCAACATTTTTATGTTAGGAGATTCTGGTACAGGAAAAACCGAATTAGCTAAAAAAGCAATTAGTATTATACATGAAAGTGATTGTTTTAGTCATTTCACAATAATCCATCTAGATGCTATTCAGATACCAGAGAATTGTGAGAAAGATACTTTTTACAGTTTTTTGACATATCAACTCTTAAAAAAGACAAAATATAATGAAAGTAACGTAACTTATGTAACAGAAGAAAATACCTTTCTGTCTTTTTTAGATAAAAGTACGTATATTGAAGAAGTAAAAAGCAATGCAAAAAAAGTTTTAATTTCAGCGTTATCTCTAATTCCTAATGTTGGTTCGACAATATATAGTATTCTTAATTCT
>NZ_DBLYGC010000017.1:0-73687 GCF_056818865.1 Butyribacter sp. | reverse complement strand
AATCTGTACTAACCTGTACTAATCTTTTTTTGACTATGCCAAAAATTGGTCAAATCTTGGTCAAAACCCCTTGACCAACTATATATTTTAGTACATCCAAGCTCTGAAACCCTTGATTTTCCTGCATTCCTACTTATCAATAGACTTCATTGTCGGGAACAATAACACATCCCTTATCGCTGCACTATCTGTAAGCAACATGCAAAGTCTGTCAAGTCCGTATCCGATTCCGCCTGTTGGTGGCATTCCAAGTTCGAGTGCATATAAGAAATCTTCGTCTGTATGCTCTGCCTCGTCATCCCCTGCATCTGCATTAGCATCCTGCTGTGCAAAACGTTCTCTCTGATCGATTGGATCATTGAGCTCTGAATATGCGTTACACATCTCCCATGTATTACAGAAAAGCTCAAAGCGCTCTACTTTTGTAGGATCTGTTGGTTTCTTCTTTGTAAGTGGAGAAATCTCTATTGGATGGTCAGTGATAAATGTAGGCTGTATAAGTTCTTTCTCACAATATTCCTCAAAGAACAGGTTAATAATGTCACCTTTCTTGTGACGTGCTTCATATTCGATATGATGCTCGTCTGCAAGTTTCTTAGCTGCCTCATCACTTTCAACCTTATCAAAATCAATGCCTGCATATTTTAAAATCGCCTCATTCATTGTCATTCTTGCAAATGGCCTGCCAAGGTCAATTTCAACACCATTGTATGAAATCTTTGTTGAACCTACAACTTTTTCTGCCAGATAACGGAACATTGATTCTGTAAGTTCCATCATTCCTTCGTAATCTGTATATGCCTGATAAAGCTCCATAAGTGTAAACTCTGGGTTGTGTCTTGTATCTACTCCTTCATTACGGAATACACGTCCAATTTCGTATACTCTTTCAAGCCCACCTACTATAAGTCTCTTTAAATATAATTCTAATGAAATACGAAGCTTTACATCTTCATTGAGCGCATTATAGTGTGTTTCAAACGGTCTTGCTGCTGCACCACCGGCATTAGATACAAGCATCGGTGTTTCTACTTCCATGAAATCTCTTGATGCAAGGAAATTTCTTATTTCTTTCATCATAAGCGATCTCTTTACAAATACGTTTTTACTTTCCTCATTCATAATAAGGTCAATATATCTCTGACGATAACGTACATCTGTATCTGTAAGACCATGGAACTTCTCTGGTAAAATCTGAAGTGATTTCGATAATAATGTCAATTCTTCTGCATGTATGGAAATCTCTCCTGTTTTTGTTCTAAATGCATAACCTTTTATGCCATAGATATCACCTATATCTGATTTTTTAAATACAGCATATGACTCTTCTCCAATTGAATCTCTTGACACATATATCTGTATTTTTCCTTTAAGATCCTGAATATTACAAAATGAAGCCTTTCCCATTACACGCTTAAACATCATACGACCTGCTACCGATACCTGAATAGGAGAGGCATCCATTATCGCTCTTCTTTCGTTGTAATCATCATTTATTACTTTACGAGCTTCTGCTTCATCCATTCCCTCTGTATCAGGCTTAGCTCTGCCTGCAAGAAGTTTCTCTTCATGTGCTGTGTAAAGCTCTTTTACTTCATCCGAATGATGCGTCTGATCATATTTTGTAATCTCAAATGGATCATTGCCCGCTTCCTGTAATGCGGCAAGTTTCTCTCTTCTAACTTTCAAAAGCTGATTTAAGTCCTGCTGTGTCTGTGGTTTATTCTGCTGTTGTGCCACTTTTATTGCTCCTTCCGTTCTTTATCTGCTTACGCTTATTACTTCGTATTTTATCATCTCGCCATTTGGTGTCTCAATTTCAATAACGTCACCCTTCTTTGCACCTATAAGTGCTGCTCCGACAGGTGATTCATTTGAGATTTTATTGTTAAGGCAGTCAACCTCAGTTGAACCTACAATTTTATACTCCATCTCGTCACCAAATTCTATATCTTTAATTTTTACTGTAGCACCTACATTTACCTTGTCGGCATCTCCCTCATCGTGCTCTACTACTTCGGCATTTTTAAGGATATTATCTATCTCTTCAATACGTGCTTCAATATCACGCTGCTCATCTTTTGCAGCATCGTACTCAGCATTCTCCGATAAGTCTCCCTGCTCTCTTGCCTCTTTAATTTTCTGTGCTACTTCTTTTCTTTTATTTAATTTTAAGTCATTTAATTCATCTTCCAGCGCTTTAAGACCTTCACGGGTCATAAGATTTTTCTTTTCAGCCATCTTAAATCCTCCATAAATTCATATTCATATCGCTTGATTATACTGCAAATTCGCTATTTAGTCAACTATAGCATTTTTGGGGCTACTCCCAAACGCCCTCATTTCTGCTTCCTGTAGCAACTGCTCCATCATCATAGCTTGTTCTGAATGGTGCCGCAGGTATGCCGTTCTTACCATAAAGAGTAACTTCTGCATAATTTGTCCAGCAATATCTTGCATATTTTGGCTTTTCAACATCTTCTGCCGATACTACAATCGTGTTTCCACAAATTTCAGCACTTGCAACATAATACTTTTTATCGTCACCGGCAATTTCAAATCCTGATAATTGCTGTCCTCTGCATTCCATTCCGCCATCTGCATGCTCAAAATGAAGTATCATCTTGTTTTTATCTGTTTCATATGAGTTATAAACAGGTCCAAATGCACTCTTTTCATTGTTCTTTTTATATACATGATAAAGTGCCTGCTCGCAAAGTCTTTCCCCTACAACATCTTTTTCTACCGGATGGATATTTCCGTATTCGCCCTTGTCAAGTATAACTGCAATTCCCGTATTTTTTACAGTTTTAAAAAGACGCATCTGTGCTTCTCTTATGAACGGCCAGTTGTGATAATCAGGCTCCCCGTCATTTTTAAACATAGGAAGCTGCACACACATAAACGGAAGTTCATCATCTCTCCAGTCATGGCGCCATTGTCTTACAAGTGTAGAAAGCATTGTATAATATGTATAAGGCATATGGTCGTCTTCCTCACCCTGATAATATAAGAAACCTCTCAATGTGTAAGGCATTACTCTTTTTAACAATGATTCATACAGTCCGCATGGTCTTGTCTCATTCCTTGGTCCCATCGGTCCCGGATACTGATTTTCTCCAAAAAGACTTATCGCCTCATCCCATGTAGGATTCTCTGCTGTTTGATAATAATGTCCCACATTTTTATCAAACTCTGCCTGATATTTAATATAATCTTCTCTCGCTTTTATGTACTCTTCAATATCCTGCCCCTTAACTGCCTTGTCATATTTATCAAGATATGGTTTTAAAAGTGTCTCCTGTTCCATAAATTCCCTGCTTGTCCAGCATGAAGCAGAAGTTCCTCCCCAGTTACATCCGATAATTCCAACTGTAACTCCAAGCTCTTTTGAAAGTTTTTTTGCAAAATAATATGCAACGGCAGACCATTTCTTACATGTATCCGGTGTACAATGCTGCCACTCACTCTGCTTTTCTGCCTCTGATAATTCTTCGCCTACCCATGATACTTTTGGTGTATAATAATATCTCACGCCCTCGTCTTTTACATTTGCACAAACTTCTTTTCCGTTCTTGCTGTTTTGAAGTTCAAGTTCCATGTTTGACTGACCTCCGGCAAGCCACACCTCACCGAGCATTATATCAATATATTTCTTTGTCTCATTTCCATCTGACACCTCAAGTTCATATGGTCCACCTGCTTCCATCGGTGGAAGCTCTATTTCCCATTTTCCGTCTTTTACATCCGTACTTATTTTATTATCACCTATAACTGCTGTAACACTCTGTGCATCGCTCTCTCCCCAAAGCAATATATTTTTTTCTCTCTGAAATACCATATGATTACTAAATATAGCCGGTAATCTTAACATAAATTTTCCTCCTGCATAATTAAAATCAGGTACACCTAAAATTAAATCTTTGATATATTCGTTGCACCAGTACAAAACACTGCTTACATAATAATACATTTGTTCAGAAATATAAAGTTTTTTTTAGTCACCGTAACAATCTGTATCAAAAAAATCATATGTTCACAGCAGTCATAACAAAAATAATTCCTTTTTTACTTGTCCTTGTCACACTTTCAAATATAGGTTATAATTAAATATATTATGATGCAGGGAGGCGGGTATAAATGAAAAAGATAAATTTTTTTAGTAAAATCCTTACCGGGATTATCACTGTTGCCATCGTCGCTGTTGTTACCTTTTTAGCTCTCAACAATAGAAAGACAAAACTTTACAGCGATTCGTCAACCACCGGTAATACAGCTTGTAACCTTTTAAATGGCGGTCTCTTTACGCAGGCTGACAATGTTATCTATTTTGCAAATCCTAACGATAACAATAAACTTTACAGAATGAATGCAAATCTCACAAAAATCCAAAAATTATATAACGATAAAGTAAGTTATATAAATGCCGCCGGCAATTACATTTTCTATACCAGAAGAAATGATAAATTAAAAAGCACCGGCAATGCCTTACTTTCATTAAGTACAACGGGGCTTTTCAGAATTACTAAGAACGGAACTGACCTCGGCAGACTTTACGAAGACCCTACTCAGGTTGCCTGTCTTTACGGAAATAATATCTACTATCAGCATTATGACCAAAAAAGAGGTCTTGAACTTTACTCAACAAAAATTGACGGTTCAGAGAGTAAAAAACTTAAACCTGAAGCTGTTGCTCCTTATTCCGTATCCAACAACACCATTTATTATTCTGGCTGGAATAGAGAGCACCAGATTCATTCCATGGATATTGACGGTGGAAATCAACGTGTGATTTATGATGGCAATTGTACTTCAGTTGTTAAAGTCGGTGATTATATTTATTTTCTTGATATGGATAAAAATTATAATCTCTGCCGTGTCGCCCTTGATGGCGGAACACCTGAAACAGTCATCAAGAATAAACTTGCCACATACAATATTACCAATGACGGAAATATAATCTTCTACCAGATTGATGACGGACAGAAAAACGGAATTTACATGTATGATTTAAATTCTGGAACCAATTCTCTTATCGCATCCGGTGATTATAATTTTATACATATTATTTCCGATTATGTTTTTTATGAAAAATTTGATGGAAGTACCGCCTATTATTACAACATGTCAAATGGTGATACCAAAGTATTTAATCCTAATGTTGAAAAAGATTCAAACTAAATAGCAAAAACAAAAAGTACAGAGCTGTTTTGATATTTATCCAAAAAGTTCTGTACTTTTTATGGTTCTATATGTTTTAAATATTACTTACTACAATATTACTTGCTGCAATCACATCTACGTTATCACTTCCAATATTCCCTGTTCATCGTACATGCAAGTACCATTTTTCTCGGAAGCTTATCATAATTTTTTCCAAGTTTATAGCCAATCAGTCTGAAACCACATTGCATCATAAAATAAATTGTCTTAATAAATTTTCCTTTTTTCATAAGATACATTATAACTTTTTTTGCATAACCTGCACCTTCTTTTTCGGAAGATATTTTATCAAAAATTTCATGATATTGTCTCTGCGATACACCCAAATCAAAACTTCTTACAAATTGCTGTTTACATGTATAAGAATGTGAATGTATTACTTTAGCATCTGCCCGATATGCAACACTAAAACCAGCCTGCATCTCTTTATATGCCATTATCATGTCTTCATTAAAAATTGTTTTCTTGACAAATCCGCCAAGTTTTTTATACACATCAAGTCTGTACATTGCACATACATCTGAACAAAAATATGTCTTTATTCCAAGTCTTTTTTCATCTTTTTTTGTTTTAACAACACTCTCAGGCGGATAGTTTGTCTCTCTGGTCATGCGTTCTATCTCATCGGCATCTTCTCTTGCAAGCTGTCTTGCATATGATATTCCGACTTTTCTGTCATCAAATGCCTTTAAAAGATTTTCAATCACATACTCATCATAACAAACGGCATCCTGCGTCATAAAAAGAACATAATCGCTCTCCGCCATCAGTGCGCCATAAGCTCTTGTTGCTCCGTGGTCAAAATCAGCTTTTTTTATCGGATGAACAGAAATTATATCAGCAAGTTCTTTACTGCATTTTTTTATATCAAATAATTTTTCGTCTTTTTTTTCAATTGTCTGCAAAAGATATATATGCTCAGGTCTTTTACTCTGTTTATACAACTTTTCAAGCATTGACGCAAAATCGTTTCCTGCTTTATATATCGGTATAACAACATCTACACTGCTTCCCATTTTTCACGCCTTTCCTCTCTCTGCTAAAAGCTTTCCGACAACCTCAACGGCATTCTGAGCA
The DNA here is from genome assembly GCF_056818865.1 of Butyribacter sp. Taxonomy (NCBI): domain Bacteria; kingdom Bacillati; phylum Bacillota; class Clostridia; order Lachnospirales; family Lachnospiraceae; genus Butyribacter; species Butyribacter sp. Next base: position 67,387 of record NZ_DBLYGC010000017.1, on the reverse strand, counting down.
TCTTCTGAATAACCGTCTGCTCCGATTTCGTCGGCAAATCCCTGTGTTATAACTGCCCCGCCTATAATAACAAGCGTATCCATATTATTTTCTTTCACAAGATTTACAACCTTTTTCATCTCCATCATAGTTGTTGTCATAAGTGCAGAAAGACCGATTATATCTGCATTATGCTCTTTTGCGGCTTCTATTATGGTTTCTGCCGGTACATCTTTTCCGAGGTCGATAACATCATATCCATAATTCTTAAGCATAAGTACAACAAGATTCTTTCCGATATCATGTATATCGTGCTCAACCGTTGCCATTACTATTGTTCCTAAAGGTTCTTTATCCTTATTCTGTGCCAGAACAGGCTCTAATACACCTATTCCAAGCTCCATTGTTTCAGCACTTGAGATAAGCTGCGGCAGATAATAAATCTGTTTGTCAAAAAGTTTTCCGACATGTGTTATGGCAGGTATAAGGCTTTTATCGATTATATCCTGTGCAACGGCGCCATTTTCAAGTGCCTCTTTTACAAGTTCTTCTATCTTTTTGCTTCTTCCCTTTACAACAGCCTCAAAAAGTTTATCATCTTTTGGCACATTACTGTCAATATCAGTCGCTGAAGCTGCAGTTCCACCTGATACCTTAACCTGCGATGCATCTATATCTCCCGAAAGTACAGAAAGCTTCCTTCCAGTAACCCTGTTTATGTATCTTGTGTCTGATTCAGGTTTATTCATAAGAAGGTCTGCGGCAAACATTGAGTGCATCAAAAGATCCTGTGACGGATTTGCTATCGCCATGGTAAGACCATGACTTATCGCTATACTCATAAAACTGCTGTTTACAAACATTCTCTCAGGCAATCCGAAAGAAATATTTGAAAGCCCGCATGCTGTTGCAACTCCTATATCATTTTTGCAATATGAAATAGTCTCCATTGTTTCTTTTGCGGCATTTCTGTTTGCTCCGATAGTTGCAACTAGGCCATCCACTACCACATCCTCTTTTGTAAGACCAAATTCATATGCTCTCTCCAAAATTGTATGTATAATTTCTTTCTTCTCATCAATATCTTTTGGAAGTCCCACCTCAGATAAAGGAAGCAAAATAAACATTGCTCCGTACTTTCTCGCTACTGGGATAAGTTTTTCAAATTTTTCAGGTTCCAGAGAAATTGAATTTATCAATGCTCGTCCCGGATAAATTCTAAGTGCTGCCTCAACAACAGACGGATGACTCGAATCAATTGACAACGGAAGATTGCTCACAAGTGTAAGCTCATTCACGCATTTAAGCATCATTTCCTTTTCATCAATACCGTTCATACCCATATTGACATCAAGAATTGATGCTCCAAATTCTTCCTGCGACTCAGCCATCTCACAGACCATATCAAGACTTCCCTCACGAAGCTGTGCCTGTAATGCTTTCTTTCCTGTTGGATTTATTCTCTCACCTATAATAAGAAAGTCACCGTCAAGGTCAATCGGCAGAACATTTCTCTCAGTAGATAATGCTCTTCTTAAAACTTTACCCTCTCTCTTTTCAAATGAACATCCTGACTTATATCCTTTTTCTATAAGCAGTTCATTTAAAAGTTTAATATGCTCCGGCGTAGTTCCACAGCAGCCACCCACAACATCAGCACCTGCCTCAACAAGCGGCATCATTTCCTTTGCAAATTCCTCAGGTCCCATATCATAAACAGTAACACCGTCTTCAAGTTTAGGAAGTCCGGCATTTGGCTTTGCCACAATCGGAATATCTGCATATTCTGTCATTGTCTTTACAATTTCAATCATCTTATCAGGACCCGTAGAACAGTTCACACCAACCGCATCGGCTCCAAGTGTTGTCATAACAAGTGCCGCCGTCTCCGGATTTGTTCCATAAAGAGTTCTTCCGTCCTCATTAAATGTGAGTGTTACCATTACGGGAAGTTCACAGACTTCTTTAGCCGCTATAACTGCTGCCCTGCACTCCTGAAGACTCATCATTGTTTCAACTACTATAAAATCAATCCCTGCATCAACAATACACTTTATCTGCTCCTTGTATATGTCGACCAGCTCTTCAAACATAAGCGGTCCGACAGGATAAACCTGTTTTCCCGTCATAGTTATGTCACCGGCAATGTAAACTTTTCTGTCTGCTTTTTTTTCTTCATCAGTAAGCCCTTCTTCAACAGCCGCCTTTGAAATCTCAACAAGTTTTGTATTTATCTCTAACAGCTTATCATCAAGTCCATACTCTTCAAGCTTGATTCTGTTTCCCGAAAATGTCGGCGCATATAAAACATCACTTCCAGCCTGTATATACTCAATCTGAAGCTGTTTTAAAACATCACTGTTTTCAATAATCCATTCTTCCGGACAAACACCTACCGGCATTCCTCTTTTTTGAAGGTTAGAACCTGTTGCCCCATCAAGTATAAGCTTTGATTTTTTTATTCTATCTCTAAACTCTTTTTTTGTCATAACAATCTATAATCCTCATTTCTGAACAGTTTTTTCACAACTGTCTACTCGTATTCATCAAAAATAATTATAGCTGAAAAGCATATGTTTTACAATACTCTGACACACCGCTTAAAAACTCACCTTACTTTAAATTTTCATTCCCTATTTTCTTGAAAATTTTATCGGTTTTCCTCTCAGATTTCCTTTTCTATCAACATAATAATCCATTTTTTCTGCTGTTTTTGCCTTTATCTTTTTTCTCTTTAACTGGGTCATTTTCCCAGATTTTATTATATTTTTTGTATATGTACAATATTTTTTATTCAGATACAGACCATTTATCTGTTCCATAATTGTACTGTCACTTGCTATCTTATAGCGCATGCTTTTATGATGAAATCCACTCAGAATATAATTACCTTTTTTGCAAATTGGATACCCGGAACCTGTCGAAACAATCGTTGTTATAAGCTCTGCCTTTCCGTTTACATTCTGATATACATCCGCCCATATTGCATTTTGTCCTGCATCTGTCACCAGCAAAATATCATTGCCTGAAGCATCATGAATTTTTGCTGTATATACTCCGTCAGCAAACTGTTCTTTCTTCTTTAACTGCTTTATCAAATCACCATATACATCCGACTTAGTTTTTGCTCTGCAGACATTGCCGCTAAATCCAGTCACCATCGCTGCCACAAATAAAACAGCTAAAAACTTTTTTAAATTTTTCATAATCTTTATTCCTCCAATTCTTAATTTTTATTTTAAAAAAATTATATCACACTAACTTTAACAAACACTTTAATTTTTTCTTACATATTTATTACTTTTACGAATTATGATAAACTTATTAGCACACAATAAATGCAATTATAATTTCAGTAAATAAATTGTCACTTAAAAAGGAGATATTAACATTGAAAACAGTAGGAATAGTTGCCGAATACAATCCATTTCACAATGGTCATAAATACCAGATTGAGCAGATGAGAAAACAGACAAATGCAGACAATATTGTCATTGTCATGAGTGGCAATTTCGTGCAGCGCGGTGGCATGGCATGGGCGGATAAATATCTCCGTGCCCAAATGGCAATAAAATGTGGTGCTGATTTTGTATTTGAAATTCCCTCTGTTTTTGCCTGTGCCAGTGCCCCAAATTTTGCCTTAGGCTCAGTAGCACTTCTCGATTCTCTGGGATTTGTTGATGAGATATGTTTTGGAAGTGAGGAGGGTTCTCTTGAACTTATAAACAAAATTGCCCTCACTTTAAATGACGAAAATTATTTTGATGTTATTGATAAATATTTAAAATCAGGTCTTTCTTTCCCTGCTGCCAGAGAAAAATTTATAACAGCGATGTTTCCAAACGAAAAGGAAACCATAACCAAACTTCTAAAACAGCCGAATAATATTCTCGCAATAGAATATATCAAAGCACTTAACAGCTTAAAAAGCAGAATAAAACCTATAACCATAAAACGTATGGATGCCGGATACCATTCAACTTCTCTTGGCACAAATGACGGAAATTCCATCTCTCTGTCACCCTTAAGTTCCGCTTCGGCTATAAGAAGTGCTTTTTTGCCGGCTTTTGATAATGAAACTAATAATGACAACTGTTTAACTATGTCACATCAAACAAAGCAACAAAAACTTGAAAATATTTATTCGCATCTTCCGGAAGCGGTTTATGAGACTTTATCTGATAACCCTGACCGTTTCCCGGCAAATAATATGCTTTTAAACGATATGATGTATTACAAGTTATTGTCTCTTAAAAGTTGTGGCTGCACACTTGATATTTTCAGTGACGTCTCATCTGACCTCTCAGAAAGAATTTACAATAAATTATCTGAATTTAAAGATTTTGAAAGCTTTGCTGACATTCTGAAAACAAAGCAATACACCCATACAAGAATAACACGCGCGCTAACACATATTCTTCTTGATATGAAAGACTCTGATGTCAAAAATTTTGCTTCTTCTCTTTGCACCGAAAAAAAGATAATGTATGCAAGACTTTTGGGAATGAACAAAAAGAAAAGCCAACTACTTAGAAATATAACCGATATTCCTGTTATTACTAAAGTAGCAAATGCATCCCGCACTTTTGAAAAATTTTCAGATTTGCTTTTTGATGACAATGTTCCACTAAAAAATCACAACACTTTTACTGACAATCTTAATAAAGTGTTTAAATATGATATTTTTGCTTCTGAATTATACAGACATTGCATGAATAATAAAATTCCTGATGAATACCGTGCCGGAATATATATGCAATAGTCATTGCATGCAATAAATACAATAAATATTACTTGAAATAAACATTTCTTACAACAAATATTATCTGTGATAAATATTGGCTATGTTACATCAACATAGCCGCAAGTGCTGTTCCGAAAGCTCCTGCCACTGTTCGTAAGCTGCATATGATTGCTGTTCCGTCTGAATATTTATCTTTTTCAATGTCTTTCATTCCCCATGCAACCATTGACATCATTATTATTCCGATGCCGATGGAACGAAGTACAAACAATACCCACAATGGGACAATATTTCTTGTAAGAATTGCCAAAATAAAAGAACATATACTTATTGAATATATGAGCCTGATTCCATACTTCTGATAAAGCCATCCGCCTACTGCGCTGGCTAATGCCGTAGACAATGCTCCCGGAAGCATTATTATTCCAACTCTCTCCATATCTGCCTCAGCAATTCTTTTTATATATACAGGAAACCACACCGCTGTCCCCATCATAACAGCATAAATAATAATACTTGATATAACGACAATCACGAAATTTTTATTTTTAAAAAGTTTTAAATTTATATATGGTTTCTTTTTTTGCTTTTGTCTGACTATAAAAACAACAATAAACACAACACCCGCTAAAACAAATAAAATGCTTTTAATTAAACTATTACTGCTGCTGTTTTTCATTTCTTTAAATAAAGTAAAACCTGCCATAAAAAATATGACCGAAAACCCACTTAATACAAATGAAGTAAAATCAAATTTTTTAATTTTTTTACCTGCTTCTATTATACTTTCTTTTATTTCCTGTTTTTTTTCCTTATTTTTCTGTTCTTTTTCACATTTTCTTTTTTCTAAAACATATAACCATATCTGTACGCCAAGTATAACGACTACCCCTGCATATATTCCCCACATAATAAACTGCCAAGGCATACTATTTACAAGCAGTAATGTGACAACAGGTGCAGCGGCGGATGAAAGATTTAAAAGAAATCCATATATTCCCATTACAACTCCTGTTTTTTCTTTTGAATATGCACTCAGTAATGTAATCTGAGACAATATAAGAACCACTCCACTGCCTACAGCCTGAAAAATTCTTCCTATTATTATGAGTATATAATTTAAACTTATAGCCGACAATACAATACCAAAGCCAAATATAAGCATTGAGCTGAAAAACAATTTTTTCTTGTCAAAATATTTAGTCAAAAATACAGATAATATTGTGGTAACACCTATGGTCATGGAATATACCGCTGTCATAAGCTGAGACTTTGACGCTGACAGATTAAATTCTTTCATTATATTTTCTAGCATTGAAGAAAATGCAGTATGCGAAAACGAACCCATCATACATCCCAAAACCATAATAATTATAAATATATTTTTAGACACAAACGCCTTGCTTTTTAAAACATTTCCATTAAATTTTACATTATCTTTTATATCAAACTGCTTTTTTCTGACTACATCTGTTTGCAAAATATCCGCCCTCCAATACAACTTTTTATACTATCTCATATTACTTTTTTACATCTCATAAATTACATATCTTATACTTTATAAATAGCTGTATCCAGATTAGCTGATTACAATTCATACACATAGTACAAAGAGTCGCTTGCGACTCTTTTGCGCTTGAGCTGAATGCGTAGCATTTATTTCCTTTCCGCGAAATGCGCATCCCAACGGAGTGTTTTTTATGTTATAGAAAGCAAAAAGTTTCCTATAACATAAAAAGGCGCCGCATCTAAACGATGCGACGCCTGTATATATTCGTCAATGCTTTATATCAATTTGATATATATCAAACAATATTTAAATTATAAAAATTTATAATTATTTGTAAAGCTCAACTAATTTCTGTAAGTGCTCATAACGAGCCTTAGCAGCTTCCTCAGATTCCTTGAAGAGTCTCTCAGCACGCTCTGGGAATGGCTTAACAAGACGAGTATAACGAGCCTCGTTGTTAAGGAATGCCTGGTAATCATCGAAGCTTACACCCTTCTCTGAAGTGAATGTAAATGGATTCTTACCATCTGCTTTGTTTGCAGGGTTGAATGAGAAGAGGTTCCAGTAACCAGCCTTAACAGCTTTCTTCATCTCATCCTGGCAGTGGTTCATTCCACCCTTAGCGATTCCGTGGAGCTCACAAGGTGCATATCCGATGATGAGTGATGGTCCTGGATAAGCCTCAGCCTCTGCGATAGCCTTAACAGCCTGTGCAGGGTTAGCACCAAGTGCTATCTGAGCAACATATACATAACCATAGCTCATAGCGATTTCAGCAAGACTCTTCTTACCGATTTCTTTACCGGCTGCAGCGAACTGACAAACTTCACCGATGTTTGAAGCCTTAGAAGCCTGTCCACCTGTATTAGAATACATCTCTGTATCAAATACCATTACATTTACATTCTCGCCTGAAGCAAGTACATGGTCAAGACCACCGAAACCGATATCATAAGCCCAACCGTCACCACCGAAGATCCATACAGATTTCTTTCCAAGATAATCTTTCTTGTCAAGAGCTGCTTTTGCATCAGGACATCCTGCTGCAGCGGCTTTCTCTAATTCAGCGATAAGAGCATTTGTTGGCTCAACATTTGCCTTTGTATCATCTTTTGTCTCAAGGAACTTGTCTACAACAGCCTTAAATTCTGCTGAAGCCTTGTCAGATGCTGCACAAGCCTTAACAGACTCGATAGCCTGGTCACGAAGGTACTTCTGACCTACATACATACCAAGACCGTGCTCTGCATTGTCCTCGAACAATGAGTTAGACCAAGCTGGTCCTTTCTTTGTATCTTTATTTACTGTGTATGGTGCTGTAGCAGCAGGGTTACCCCAGATAGAAGAACATCCTGTTGCATTTGAGATATACATCTGCTCACCAAACAACTGTGTAATAAGACGAGCGTAAGATGTCTCTGCACAACCTGCACATGAACCAGAGAACTCGAGGAGTGGCTGGTTGAACTGGCTTCCCTTAGGTGTTGTGTCAGCAAATCCGCTGTCTTTCTTTCCTACGTTTGCAACTAAGTAATCAAATACCGGCTGCTCATCTGCTTCCTCTGCCTGTGGAACCATCTTGATAGCTCCCTCAGAAGCCTTAGGGCATACTGTGATACACTCACCACATCCCATACAGTCAAGTGGAGATACGCTCATAGCGAACTTGTACTCTCCAGCCTTTGGCTTAGTATCAGCAAGTTTGATATTTGAAGGTGCTGCCTTAACTTCATCCTCTGAAAGTAAGAATGGACGAATTGTAGCATGTGAACATACGAATGCACAATTGTTACACTGGATACATGTCTCAGGATCCCATGTAGGAACTGTTACGGCTGTACCACGTTTTTCGTATGCAGAAGCACCTGTCTCGAACTGTCCGTCAGGATTGTCAATGAATGCTGAAACAGGAAGGCTGTCTCCATCCATCTTAGAGATTGGCTCAAGAAGATCTTTAACCATCTTAACAACCTCAGGACGACCTGTGATTTCTTTTGCAGCAGCATCAGGAGTCGGATTCTTCCAAGAATCTGGAACTTCAACTTTGTGTACTGCGTCTACACCGGCATCAATAGCCTTGTAGTTCATCTCTACAACTGCATCACCCTTCTTAGAGTAAGATTTCTTAGCAGCAGCTTTCATGAACTCGATAGCGTCATCGATAGGCATAACATCTGCTAATTTGAAGAATGCAGACTGAAGGATTGTATTTGTACGTTTACCCATACCAATCTCGATAGCCTTGTCGATAGCGTTGATTGTGTAAAGCTGAATGTTATTGTCAGCGATGTATTTCTTAGCTTCAGCATTAAGATGCTTATCTAATTCATCATCTGACCACTGGCAGTTAATCATGAATACTCCGCCTGGCTTAACATCCTGAACCATCTTCATTCCCTGTGTTACATATGCAGGATTGTGACATGCTACGAAGTCAGCCTGATTGATGTAATATGGGCTTCTGATAGGGTTGTCACCAAAACGAAGGTGAGAAATTGTAACACCGCCAGTTTTCTTTGAATCATACTGGAAGTATGCCTGAATATACTTATCTGTATGGTCACCGATAATCTTTGTAGAGTTCTTGTTGGCACCAACTGTACCGTCTCCACCAAGACCCCAGAACTTACATTCTTTTGTACCAGGTGCTGATGTAATAGGAGCTGGCTTAACTTCTGGTAAGCTTAAGTTTGTTACATCATCAACGATACCTATTGTGAAACGTGGTTTAGGATCATCTTTCTCAAGCTCTTTGTATACAGCGAATACTGATGAAGGTGGTGTATCTTTAGAACCAAGACCATAACGTCCACCTGTAAGCACGATATCATTAAGTCCTGCTTCACGAAGTGTAACTGCTACATCAAGGTATAAAGGATCTCCAAGTGCACCAGGCTCTTTTGTACGATCAAGTACGGCAATCTTCTTAGCTGTCTTAGGAAGAACTTTAAGAAGGCTTGCTGATACCCAAGGACGGTATAAACGAACTTTGATAAGACCAACTTTTTCTCCCTTAGCTGTAAGGTAATCAATAACTTCTTCTGCAACATCACAGATAGAACCCATAGCTACAATAACACGGTCAGCATCTGCTGCTCCATAGTAGTTGAATAAGTCATAATCTGTTCCGAGCTTATCATTGATCTTCTTCATGTATTTTTCTACAACTGCAGGTAACTCATTGTATGCTTTGTTACATGCTTCACGATGCTGGAAGAATACATCACCGTTCTCATGTGAACCACGAGATGCCGGATGCTCAGGATTAAGAGCGTGTGCTCTGAACTCTGCAACTGCATCCATGTTGCACATTTCTTTAAGATCTTCATAATCCCATTTTTCAATCTTCTGGATTTCGTGAGATGTACGGAAACCATCAAAGAAGTTGATGAAAGGAACTTTTCCCTCGATTGATGCAAGATGTGCAACAGGGCTTAAATCCATAACTTCCTGAGGATTTGTTTCAGCTAACATAGCGAAACCAGTCTGACGACAGGCGTAAACATCACTATGATCACCAAAAATGTTTAATGCATGTGATGATACTGTACGTGCAGATACATCGAATACACAAGGTAACTGCTCACCAGCGATTTTATACATATTAGGGATCATAAGAAGAAGACCCTGTGAAGCTGTAAATGTAGTTGTAAGTGCACCTGCTGCAAGTGAACCATGAACTGTACCTGCGGCACCTGCCTCAGACTCCATCTCTACAACTTTGACTGTGTTTCCAAAAATATTCTTCTGTCCTGCTGCTGACCACTGATCAACTGAATCAGCCATAGGGCTTGAAGGTGTGATAGGATAGATACCAGCTACTTCTGTGTAAGCATATGCTACATGAGCTGCGGCTGTATTACCATCCATTGACTGTTTAGCTCTAGCCATCTTTATAATTTCCTCCTTATTATTAAATTCTTCTCATTATCTTAACACTAATGATAAAAAAAGTAAAGAATCGAAGTCGAATTTTCGAGGTAAAAAGTCGAAATTTTGTCGGATGTATTGTACGATTTCTACATATTTGTAAGTTTGTCGTAACTAACTTTATGCATCTTTAACACTTTTTACCTAATATTTATAAAACACATACATTCTTTAACACTCCGCCTCTTATTGAGAATTTTATCCCACATTCCTTTTTCTACCTATAAATATATTGCTATTGTCTGCATGAACACTTGACTAATGCTTCATTATTGCCTAAAATAAAGACTTGTTGTGTATAAAATCTTATTTTGTTTATACTTTTATACAGCATTGAGAAAATTTGTAAAAAATTTAATTACGCCGAAAACGGCAGAATGGAGGAAAAACAATGGGCGTTACCTATGTTAGAGAAGTCATTTCACCTGAGGAGCTTTTTGAAAGATATCCTCTTCCTGAAGCTCACAAAAAATTAAAAGCAGAAAAAGATAAGGAGATTGCCAAAGTCTTTACAGGAGAGTCCGACAAATTTCTGGTTATCGTTGGCCCTTGTTCTGCCGACAACGAGGATGCAGTATGTGATTACACTACACGACTTGCAAAAGTCCAGGAAAAGGTTGCAGATAAACTAATCATTATCCCTCGTATATATACAAACAAACCAAGAACAACAGGCGAAGGCTACAAGGGAATCGTGCACCAGCCGGATCCGGAAAAAGCACCCGATCTTCACGAAGGTCTTATTGCAATGAGAAAAATGCATCTTCGCTCTATTGCTGAGACACATATGTTCTCAGCTGATGAAATGCTCTACCCTGAAAACTGGCCTTATCTCTCAGATATATTATCATATGTTGCCGTAGGCGCACGTTCTGTTGAGGATCAGCAGCACAGACTTACAATAAGCGGAATTGATATTCCTTGTGGTATGAAAAATCCTACAAGCGGTACTTTGAGCATCATGCTTAACTCATGTATAGCAGCCCAGGGAAGCCACACATTTATGTATCGCGGATGGGAAGTCAAATCTGATGGAAACCCTCTTGCACATACAATCTTAAGAGGTGCCGTAAATAAACATGACCAATCACTTCCTAACTATCATTATGAAGACCTTACATTATTAAATGAAATGTATCATAAGCTTGAACTTAAAAATCCTGCATGTATTGTTGATGCAAACCATGCTAACTCAAACAAGTGCTTTTACGAACAGCCTCGTATTGTATCTGAGGTTCTTCACAGCCGAAGCGTTTCAAAAGATATTGAAAAGCTTGTCAAAGGTGTTATGATTGAAAGCTATATCGAAGAAGGAAATCAAAAAATTGGTGAAGGCATTTATGGAAAATCTATCACCGACCCTTGTCTTGGATGGAATGATACAGAAAAACTTATTTATGAAATTGCAGATAGAATTTAATAATTTCGTTCACTAAAAAATTGGGATATACATTTGTTACTACAGCAAATGTATATCCCTTTTTTTATAAATATTCTTTTTTAGATATTTAGATATTCAGCTATCAATTTTGTACATATGAAATGTATTATTTTCGTTTATACTGATAAAAATAATATTCGAGGTCATAATATGTCCATTCGTCTGAATCATGAGTCATAATCCATTCATCCGATTTTTCAAGATTTTCAAGATAAGCATCTGCTTCATACTCATAATCGACTTTTGTTATATAGGCACGGCTGCAATATGGCATAAATTCCTTATAAACTTTTTCTCCGCCTATGACAAATATGTCTTCGTCATCATACTTTTTTAATTCTTCAAGTGCTTCATCAATACTGTGGACTATCACTGCATTTCCATAAGTATATTTTTTATCGGATGTGAGAATTATGTTTGTTCTTCCACCGAGTGTAGTTCCTCCCGGAATTGCCTCCATAGTTTTTCTGCCGCCTATGACAACTTTTCCGTCAGTAAGTTCCTTGAAAAGTTTTTTGTCAGAAGGAATTGATACAAGCAGTTCACCTTTATTTCCAATTGCCCAGTTTTTGTCAACACATGCTATCAGATTCATTCTTCCCACGCTTCTTTCTTCTTTTTTTCTTCAACGAAAAGATACATATACTCTCTCGGTATAAGTGCCTTTATATAAATCCCTTCATTCCTATACTCTTCTTCCATAACCTGTCCGTATTTTCTTACGTTTGACACAGCACCCGCTTCGTCATATCCGAACACCTTATCAAGCAGTTGTTTTCCCTCTGCTATGACTTCGCTTATGGCAGAGAGCATCTGTTCTATCCCCTGTCCTGTCTTTGCAGATATTCTGACTGTCCTGTCAGCTGCAAGGTCTTTCAATGTTTCTTCTCTGTCACATACATCAATCTTGTTAAACGCAGTTATAATCTTTTTATCTCCTACCTCAAGCTTTTTAAGTGTCTCATAAACTGTATACATTTGGGAATCCATGTCTTCATTTGAACAGTCTACAACATGAAGTATCAGATCTGCATATTTTGCTTCTTCAAGTGTACTTCTGAATGCCTGAATAAGATGGTGAGGCAGTTTTCTTATAAAGCCTACCGTATCGGTAAACAAAATTTCCTCACCGTTCTCCCTCACAAGTTTTCTTGTTGTCGGGTCAAGCGTCGCAAAAAGTTTGTCCTCAGATAAAACTCCCGCACCCGTCAGATGATTTAAAAGAGTTGACTTTCCTGCGTTTGTATAACCTACAATAGCAACTACCGGTATCGGATTTTCCTGTCTCTTTTTTCTTGTGAGTTCTCTCGTTCTCTTTACCTGTTCAAGTTCTTTTCTTACCTGAGTTATTCTTTCCTTGATAAGACGTCTGTCCATCTCAAGCTTCTGTTCTCCGGGACCTCTTGTTCCGATTCCTCCACCAAGTCTTGAAAGCTCACTTCGTCCACCGATAAGGTGTGACGCCCTGTATCTTAACTGTGCAAGTTCTACCTGCAGTTTTCCCTCACTTGTGGATGCTCTCTTGGTAAAGATATCAAGAATCATAACCGTTCTGTCAACAACTTTGACATCAAGCATCTGAGAAAGATTATTAAACTGTGCCGGTGTAAGTTCATCATCACATACAACTGTATCCGCCTTATGCTTTATGACAAGTTCTCTTACTTCCTCTATCTTTCCTTTTCCTATATATGTTCCGGGATGAACTTTTTCCCTGTTCTGAATAACCTTCGCAACAGTCTCTACACCCGCTGTCTGACCAAGTTCGATAAGCTCATCCAATGATTTGTCGGTATCATCATTTTCTGATGTAGCTACACCAACTACAATTATTCTTTCTTTCTGTTCTGATGTATCATACAACTTTTCTTCCACTACTTTACCTCCACTTATCTTTACTCAGCTTTTTGTTGTCTGCCGTTTTTATATCCTTGTCCTGATAAATGTTAACTCTCTTTTCATTTTCTTATCATCCGGATACAATTTTACATACTTTCCTGCAACACTGTACGCTTTTTTATACAGTCCCATTTTTTCATATATTATAACATTATTTTTCAACAACGACTTTTGAACCGACGTTTCTCCGAGGTCAAGACCTTTTTGAACATAAGTAAGTGCCTGCTCATAGTCCTCAACTTCAATAAGGCAATTTGAAATCTGGACATATGCATCTATATTTTTTGTCAAATCCTCTTTTGAGATATATTCCTTAAATAATTTTTTTGCAGAATTATAATCTGACTTTGCTACATATATCATTCCTTCAAAGTACAACGCATCTTGTTCGCCATTTTTAACCGCTTTCTTAAAAGCTGCCAGTGCATTGTCATACTCTCCAAGATAATAATATGCCTTTCCTGAAGCTATATCATGTTTCTTGTCATCGCTGTCCATGTCAATCAGCTTGTTTAGAATGCTCTTTGCAGACTCCTCATCTTTCTGAAGATTATATACATTATACAATCCAAAATATGCATCGTCACATTCTTCATCTGTGTCCATTGCTTTTGTATAATCTTTTGCAGCAGACTCATAATCTTTCACCTCTACAAATAAAGATGCTCTTGCAATGTAGGCTTTTGTATTTTTCTTGTCCGACTTTATAATCGAATCATATATTTTTTGTGCCTCAGTATAATTATCAACTGCCTGATACGACGCTGCAAGCAAGAGATTTATTTTTTCATCAAGACTGTCAACCTGTTTTATGTTTAATGCTTTTTTGCAATCCTCAATCGCCTCATCATATTTTGCAAGACCATACTTTGATATTGCATCTCCGTAATAAAGCTGTTTATTATTTGTATTTGAAATCGTATTCTCCGACTCCTGAAATGCATGTGAAAATTTCTCTACAGCCTCATCATATCTGCCCAGATAGTTATATGCCATGCCTGCACCGATATAATATTCTGCTTTGTCGGCATTCTCACTTATAGCCTCCTCAAAGCATTTTAATGCTTTCCCATAATCTTCACTTTCAATATACTCCATCCCTTTATCATATGATTTGTCAGCCTTTCCGCATCCTGTAAATAGAAACGCAGCCGTACATATAATTGCAATCTGTTTTAAAATATATTTTTTCTGTCTCATCAAAATCCTCATTTCATTTTTAAAGCAGACTACATACAAATATATAGTCTGCCTTTTATTTTAATTATTGCTGCTTCAGTGAATCTTTTAAGAAATCTTCATATTTTTTTACGATAAGCTTTCTTCCGCTTTTTCTTATAGGTATCATCTTGTCATTTATCATTATGAAATCCGAGTCGACAAGTCCTGCAACATACTGCATGTTGACAAGATAACTCTGATGGCATCTTAAAAATCTTTTATCTGCCAGTTCCTGTTCAAACACATCCAGCTTGTTATAAACTTTTACGGCTCCCTGTGTCGTAGTGTATATGTAAACAACCTTATTATCCGACTCCATGTTTATTATATCCTTATAAGGTATAATAAGTGATTTTCTTCTGGACTTAACTTCAATAAAATTCTGATTTTTCTGCGGGTGTTTCTGAACATAATAATCAATAACCGCACCTATCCTTCCCGGTTCGTATGGTTTAAGCAGGTATCCCATAGCATGTACATCATACGCTGCTATCGCAAAGTCACTGCTGGATGTACAATAAACGATTTCAACATTTCCATCCATCTGACGTATCATTTTTCCTGTCTCAATACCGTCTATCTCATTCATCATCACATCAAGAAAAATAAGATCATATGGATGATTTTTGTAACCTGCAACAAGTTCTTCACCGTTTAAATATGGTATTATCTCATACTCCAACCCTCTGTCAGTCATGAGGAAACCTACAATTTCCTCTAACATACTCCTGTCTATTTCACTGTCCTCACATACTGCAACTTTTATCATAGATATATTCTCCTCATAAACTTCACATCTGATTATAGAATACAGAAAATAACGTACTTGGTCAAGTATTTTTACATATTTCGCCATTAAAAAGACTAAAATCGGTCATTATCCGCCCTCAACAACAAAAAAATAATACTACCGATGTACTGCAGAGGTAAACAGCAGCAACACTATGTTTAAAGTTTTTGCAAGTTGCAACACCACTTATTCTGCATATACTGTAGTATTCTTAAATTTATGTGGGTGGTAGCATTGAATATTTTTAATGACAAGATATATATATTTGGAGATGATGACAGACAGCGTGCCCTTTTTTCCCTTTTTCTCGAAAAAGGGTTTAATACCGCTATTTCATCCAACTGTTTTTCCGGTGAAAACAAAAAAATAAAATACTCACATTGTTTTAATGAAAGCAAATCTTTTTCAGGAACGGATTTTCTTGTTTTTCCGATTCCTGTAAAAAAAGAAATGATAGACAATATATTTCCTTTTGCATACAAAAATAACTATCTTATCGGTGGACTTTTTGATAAAGAACTTATAGATTTTTGCAAATATTATGGCATAAATTATTATGATTTATACAAATCAAAAACTTTTGTGACAAACAATGCAAAAATAACCGCCGAAGGTGCTGTTTTTAATGCGATGCAGTCTTCCAAAATAACAATTTCAGGAAGTAAATGCTTAGTTATAGGATACGGCAACTGCGGTAAAAAAATATGCAGTCTTCTCAAATGCATGAAAGCCTGTATATATGTTGTCGAAAATGATATGAAAAGTAAAAGTTTTCACACTCAGGATTTATGTCTGCGCACCAAATGCCACAATGCATTATTCTACGAAAATATAAACGATATAAAATCCATTCATAAGTTTGACTTTATATTTAACACCGCACCATCTAAAGTGCTCACACATAACATTTTAGAAAAGCTTAGCAAAAATACCACCATTATTGATATTGCGTCCGCACCCGGAGGTACTGACTTTGATTATTGTAAAAAACATGGTATAACCGCAAAACTCTGTCCCGGTATCCCCGGAACTTATGCCCCGAAATCCGCCGCCCACATTATATTTAATGAAATTGTAAACCTAAAAAGGGAGGGTTAAACTTGAATAATAAATCTCAAAAAAACAAAATAGGTTTTGCCATAACCGGTTCTTTTTGCACACACAGCAAAATCAAAAAAATAATAAATTCACTTCACGAAAAAGAATACGAAATATTCCCGATTGTTTCATTTAACGCAGCAAACATGGACAGTCGTTTCGGAAACTGTGATGAATTTTTAAAATCCTTAGAAGAAATTACCGGCAAAGAAAACATTAAAACCATACAGAATGCCGAAACCATTGGTCCCGGAAATTTTCTTGATGCCCTTGTCATTGCTCCCTGTACCGGAAATACTCTTGCAAAACTTGCAAACGGAATAACAGACACTCCTGTTCTCATGGCTGCAAAAGCTCACCTTAGAAACGAAAAGCCACTTATCATAGCTGTCTCCACCAACGATGCAATGGGATTAAATTTCCAGAATATAGGTAAGCTTTACAATGTAAAGAATATTTATTTTGTACCGTTTTTCCAAGATAATCCTGAAAAAAAACCATGTTCACTGATTGCAAAATTTGACCTTATCGACAAAACAATAGAAGCTGCCTTAAAAGGAGGACAGCTTCAACCGGTTTTATATGAAAAATAAATCATAAAATTATAATACGGAAATTTATATCTGTATTTTTATCTTATATTTGTTCAACCAGTAATTTATCTGTATCAGATATGCAAGCATCTGCGGGCCTGCCATAAGCTGACCGTACCATGGTGCACCATAATCCTTTTCTCCTTCCATAAAGGCTGTGAGTTTTTTCTCATCTATTATCTGAAGAATTGGTGCACCATTTTTTAAGTCATTTTTCAGACGGTTTATGAGCAGTTTTTCATAATACGGATTGTATGTCTTTGGATAAGGGCTCTTTTTTCTAAACAGGACTTCATTAGGTACACGCCCTCTCGCTGCCTGTCTTAGCACATTTTTTACCATATCGTTTCTCGCTTTCATATCCCACGGAATATTAAATACATACTGAACAAGCTGTTTATCGGCAAACGGAACTCTTGCTTCCAACCCCGAATGCATACTTGTTCTATCCATTCTGTTTAAAAGGGTCTGCATAAAAAACCTTATATTTAGATAACTTATTCTTCTTCGGTCAGCTTCAATTTTATTTTCCCACGGAAGTATATCCACCTCTTTTACGGCACTCTCATAAGCTTTTTTCACATATTCATCCATATTAAGCACCTCTAATACATCCGGCTTCATTAGCTGTTTTCTCGGCGATAAATCAGGTGTCCACGGAAACGTATTACATTTCAAAAATTTTTCTCTGTGAAACCAAGGATACCCCCCGAATATCTCGTCAGCACATTCTCCCGTCAGCACTACCTTATGTTTTTTACTTACTTCACGGCAGAAAAATATCAATGATGAATCTATATCAGCCATGCATGGAAGATCATGAGAGTCAATTGATTCATATAAAAGATTTGCCTGTATCTCATAATCACAATTCAAAATTTTGTGCTCGGTTCCAAGATAATCGACCATTTTTTTTGCATACGGAGCATCCTGTGACGGCTGAAAACTGTTTGCCTTAAAATATTTTTCATTTCCCGTAAAGTCAAATGAATATGTTGAAAGTCTTTTGCCTTCTTCCTTAAGTTTTGCCGCACATATTGATGATACAAGGCTTGAATCAATTCCTCCCGACAAAAAAGTACATATAGGCACTTCATCATCAGATACCATCTGCCTTACAACTGCATCCTCCAGCAGATATTTTGTCTTTTCAATGGTTCTCTCATAACTGTCCTCATGATACCTGCTCTCTAACCGCCAGTATTCTTTACTAATCACACCGTATTTGCTGCATGTGAGATAATTCCCGGGTTTTAATTCATTTATGCCTTTAAACACGGCATTTCCAGGCTGTCTGGCAGGTCCTACTCCAAACACTTCATTCAATCCGTCACGGTCTACAACCGCATCAATTTTTCCGTACTCAAAAAGAGCTTTCACTTCCGATCCAAATACAATAGCATTGTCTTCCTTTACAAATGTATAAAATAACGGCTTTATGCCAAACTGGTCTCTGTACAGATATAATATAGCGTGACTTGAATCATATATTGCAAATGAAAATATTCCATCAATTTTTTTTACAAATTCCGGCCCGTATTGCAAAAATAAAAGCAGTATAACTTCTGTATCCGATTTCGATTCAAAATGCCATCCTGCTCTCTTCAACTCTTTTCTTAAAATATCCGTATTGTAAATTTCTCCGTTGTAAACAATAACATAATCATTATTATTTATTGTTCTTTTCATCGGCTGTCTGCCATACTTTACATCTCTTATCGCCAGACGTGTATGTGCAAATCCGCAATGCTCCTTCAAATAAATGCCCGAATCATCAGGTCCTCTGTGATAAAGACTTTTCTTCATCTGCACAAGTATCTTTCTGTATTTGTCATTTACTTCAAAATTTATATCATTTGAAAAAAAACCGGCTATTCCACACATAAAAACCTCCGTTCATATACTATAAGAAAAAAACTTATTACTGTTCACACCCTCAGGTATAAACAGCAGCAAAAACTTTTCCATAACAATATATGCATCCTGAAAAATTTTTATGTGTAAAAATAAGTCTGAACGGATTACTCGATTGCTATTTGCTTTTGACTCATGCATAATCAAATTCTAAATTCACAATCACTAAATAATTTTTCTACTGCATCCTCATACTCCGTGATTTTTTTCGATTTTCTTATCTTTTTTAAATGCTTATCCGCACTTTCAAAGTCGTTTGCAAAATATGCCCACAATTCCTTTAATTTAAATAGGATAAATGTATCACCGTCATAAACTTCACAATATTTTTCAAATATCGTCTGATAATATTTTTTAAATATTTCCTTGTCTATAGCTCCCTTTCCTTTTATCTCGCCAAACAATCCGGGATTTGATAATATTCCCCTTCCAATCATCACACTGTCAGTTTCCTGAAATCTTTCTGCTATCAGCTCATAGTCCTCTTTTTTCTTTATATCACCATTGTAACAGACCGGATTTTTACTCTCGCCAAGTGCATACTCAAACATCTCAAGATTAGGCTTGTTTTTGTACATATCCATCCTCGTTCTCGGATGAATAATAAGCTCATAGATAGGATACTTATTAAAAATCTCAATAAGCCTGTAAATCTCTTCCGTTTTTTCAAATCCAATTCTGGTTTTAACAGAAATCTTTATGTCGCATTCGCTGTAAATTCTGTCAAGAAATTTGTCAAGCTCATCGGGATATTTCAAAAATCCTGCTCCCCTTTTTTTGGAAACTACTGTACCAGATGGACAGCCAAGATTTAAATTTACCTCATCATAGCCAAGTTCCCGCATCTGTTTTGATGCATTTATAAAACCATCTGCATTGTTTGCAAGAATCTGAGGAACCAAAAAAAGTTTTTCATTATTTTCCGGAAGTATATCCCTGAGTTCCTTATTTTTCATTATTCCGGACGGTCTTGTGACTACAAACGGCGAAAAAAACTTATCCGCATCATCAAAAAAATCAGCATAAATATTTCTGAATATGTACCCCGCAACACCTTCCATAGGCGCAAAATAAAGTTTTTTAACTGCCATTATTCTACCGTCCTCTTTGATGAAACACTTGCAAGTGCTCTCCTGTCGCAGATTATCGGAAGTGACTCTTTAATATTCTGCATATACGCATCATTGCAGAAGCCGCCGTCCTCACCGTCAAGGGTCCATTGTACATCATCATCACTTATAATATGTAAAAAACTGCTGCTTAAATAACACATATTATCCGCATCAAGCTGTTTAGATAAAAGTGCATTCAATACCTGCTGCAATTCAATGGGATTTTTAAGGCTCTTGATAAGCAGAGCTTCAAAAAGTCCATCATCCATTTTTATATTTTTCTTTTCATAATATTTGTAACCTGCCACAGAAACAGAATTGCTTATAAGACCTAATATAAATTCTCCCTCGATAACACCGTCATCATACTCTATCTTCATATGATGAGGTTTTATATCCGCAATATGCTTCAGTGCTTCAATAAAATACGCTGCTTTTCCAAGTGCGTTCTTCCACTCCTGTGGCGTCTGATATGACACCTCCGTAAATGCACCAAAACCGGCAACATATGTGAAATATCTGTCATTGAATTTTCCCATGTCACATTTGAAAACATCACCGTCCGTAATCAGAGCTGCTGCATTCTTCATAACTCTTGGAATTTTGAGACTCGCTGCAAAATCATTTACCGTTCCTGCCGGAATATATCCGCATATAGGTCTTTTTTCAAGTTTCATAAGACCTGTTGCAACCTCATTCATCGTTCCGTCTCCGCCTGAGCATACTACATAATCATACTTTTCACCTTTTTTCTCGATAACTTTTGTAGCATCCTCTCTGCCTCTTGTCGCAAAAATAGTAACCTCAAATCCTTCCTTGCAAAAGATTTGAATTATCTCTGATAATTTATTTTTAATCTGTTCTTTTCCTGCCATCGGATTATAGATAAATAACATTTTTTTACTCATGCAGTTACCTCACTTATCATCTTAGTTAAAATAGATTATACCTTTATAATTTACTCTTTGCAAATGTTTTGTTCAGTGTTATCATATGTTATTAGATTAAAAAATAATAAACGGAGGTAACAAATGAAAACTGCTGATTTTGCTTATGATTTGCCAGAGGAACTTATTGCACAGGATCCTCTTTCAGACAGAGCAGCTTCAAAACTGCTTGTTATAGACAAAGTAACAGAAAAACGAACACATACGGATTTCCACCATATAGGCGATTATCTGAATCCCGGAGACTGTCTTGTCATAAATAACACAAAAGTTATTCCTGCAAGACTTATAGGTGAAAGAGAAAATACCGGCGGCAAGGTTGAAATACTTCTCCTAAAAAGAAAAGAAAACAACATCTGGGAAACACTTGTAAAACCCGGAAAAAAAGCACGCATCGGTTCAAGAATAGTATTCGGCGGTGGGATATTGAAAGCTGAAGTAGTAGACATAATTGAAGAAGGAAACCGTCTTGTGAAGTTTGAATTCGACGGAATATTTGAAGAAATCCTTGATAAACTCGGTCAGATGCCACTTCCGCCATATATAACACATGAATTAAAAGACAAAAACATGTACCAGACAGTATATGCCAAATATGAAGGCTCTGCTGCCGCACCTACGGCAGGCCTGCACTTCACTGAAAAACTTCTTGACGACATAGAAAAAAGTGGAGTAAACATAGCAAGAGTTACACTTCATGTGGGACTTGGAACATTCAGACCCGTAAAAGTTGATGATGTCTCAAAGCATCATATGCATACCGAATTTTATCAGGTTTCAAAAGAAGCAGCCGCTACCATAAACAATACAAAGAAAAACGGTGGGAGAATAATCTGCGTCGGCACTACAAGCTGTCGTACAATCGAATCTGCATCTGACAGAAACGGCATAGTACAAGCCGGCGAAGGAGATACAAGCATATTTATCTATCCCGGATACCGCTTCAGGGTTTTAGACGGACTTATAACAAATTTCCATCTTCCTGAGTCTACACTGCTCATGCTTGTTTCTGCACTTACCGGACGTGATAACATAATGTCTGCATATAAAGAAGCTGTTGAAATGAAATACAGATTTTTCTCTTTCGGAGATGCAATGTACACTGAAGCAAGAAGGCTTGTCTACAATCCTGACGGAACATATAATTCACTTTACTTTGACAATAATGGAAAATTAAACATCTCTGCTGATGAGTATGACAAAGCCGAAAAAGAATATCACAGCCTGTTATTATCAGATGGGATAGACAAGGCTTGGGATGCATTCCACTCTGACGAATGGAATATATCTGCCTGCGAAGAATGGTGTAAAGATAATTCAGCTAATCATAGATTTTAAAATTGATTCGGCAAAAATCATATCTTCTTTATAAGTAATTTTTATATTGGTTCTCTCACCGTTTACTATGGCAACTTTTTTGCCAGAGAGAACCAATATTTTTGATGCATCCGTAAGTATTTCACGCTCCTTATCAGTAAGTTTAAGATAAAGCTCTTTAAGCTGTTTTGCATGAAATGTCTGAGGTGTCTGGCACTGGTACATATTACTCCTGTCAGGTATATCATTTATAATACCGTCATCACACTTTAAAATAGTGTCAACGGCAGAAACGGCTGTTGTTACAGCACCGTACTTTACCGCCTTTTCAATATTTTCCGACAATATCCTTTTATTTATGAACGGTCTTGCGGCATCATGCGTCACTATTATTGTTTCATCATCAATTCCATAATTTTTTTCAATATATACTATACCATTCATTATAGTTTCATTGCGGCTGTCTCCACCTGCAATAATTTCTATGTCTGTCGCTTTGTTTTCACTGCATTTATCCCTGATAATATCTTTTGTATATCCAATCCACTCTTTTGGACAAAGAACTATTATCTTTTCAAAATTTTCATACTCCAAAAAATGCTCCAATGTATGTACAATTATGGGTTTGCCACCAATTTCAAGATACTGCTTTGGCATATCTGCACCCATTCTGCTTCCGATACCACCGGCTAAAATCAATCCAAATATCATATTATGTCTCTCCTTTTTAATCATACGCTATTTCTAATTCACCGCTTGTAACACGACAAATGTATATTACTTAACAATTATCAGCCCAAGATACCGATACATTAGAAATTTCCCGATACCTTGAGCCAGATACAATCAAACAGATATACTATTTCTATCTACTTTACTCATAAAAGTCAACCGCAAAAAGTTCCTCTCCGGCCTTTATATCTCCATCTTTCAAAAGACGAACTTCCTGGTTATCTTCAAGTTCAGTGCATAAAACAGGTGAAACAAGCGATGGTGCATTATTCTTTAAAAAGTCAATGTCTATCTTCATAAGCGGCTCTCCCTTTTTTACTTTCTGACCACTTTCGACAAACACTTCAAAACCTTTTCCATCAAGTTTTACTGTATCTATACCTATATGAATCAAAAGACTGAGTCCTGAATCTGTCATAAAGCCTATAGCGTGTTTTGTATCAAATACAAATACGACCTCTCCGTCCTCAGGTGCTTTTATAACTGCATCTTCCGGTGTGACAACAGCTCCATCTCCCATCATTTTGCCTGCAAATCCCTCATCAGGTGCGGTAGAAAGGTCAGCAGCTTTTCCGGTCATAGGACTTGACATTACGATTGTTTTTACAACTTTCTTTGTCCCATTTTCCTGTTTATCCTCGTCTTTCCTATCAGTTTCTTCTGATAAATCCTCACTGTTTTCAGTATATTCTATATCAGGTGCACTTTCAAGATAATCTTCAAGATTTGACTTTATAACAGTTACATGTGGCCCGTAAATAACTTGAACTCCGTTTCCTTTATGAATAACACCACTTGCTCCTGTTGCCTTTAATGCTGCATCATTTACAAGTTCAGGTTTTACAACCGTACAGCGAAGTCTTGTAGCACAACAGTCAACAGTATCAATATTCTTCTTTCCACCAAGACCCATTGTTATATCTTTGCTAAGTTCATCTTCTGATGCCGCACCTTCTGCATCAGTTTCCTTTGCTTTTCTTGTATTTACATCTGCTTTTGTATAAAGTTTAACTTCTCCTGCATCATCTTCTCTTCCCGGAGTTTTAAGGTTGAATTTTTTGATAAGGAATGAGAATATAACATAATACAATATAAAATAAACTATACCAACAGGAATTATCCTGAGCCAGCTTGTCTTGTCATTTCCCTGAAGTATACCAAAAAGGAAAAGGTCAAGAAGTCCACCTGAAAAAGTAAGACCTACTGCTATATTTAATATATGGGCTATCATGTAAGCTGCACCCGCAAGCACAACCTGTACACCAAACAATATAGGCGCTACAAAGAGGAATGAAAATTCAATAGGTTCTGTGATACCTGTAAGCATACATGTAAGTGCCGCGGAGAACAAAAGTCCTCCAGCCTGTTTTTTCTTTTCAGTCTTTGCAGTACGGTACATTGCAAGTGCTGCACCCGGCAGTCCAAATATCATAAATATAAATTCTCCTGAAAAATATCTTGTCGCATCGGCACTAAAATGTGTAATATTTGCTGAATCAACAAGCTGTGCAAAGAAAATATTCTGTCCACCTTGAACAAGATTTCCTGCAACATCCATAGTTCCACCGACAGCAGTCTGCCAGAATGGCATGTAAAATACATGATGAAGACCAAACGGGATAAGTGCTCTCTTTATTATACCAAATGCAAGCGTTCCAAGATAACCGCTTCCCGTAACAAGACCACCAAGTGCATAAATACCGTTCTGTACCACAGGCCATATAAAGTACATAAAAATACCTACGAACATATAAACTATTGTTGAAACTATAGGTACAAATCTTGAACCGGCAAAAAATGACAGTGAATTTGGAAGCTGTATCTTATGAAAACGGTTATGAAGTGCTGCAACTCCAAGACCGACTATAATCCCTCCAAAAACACCCATCTGCAAAGTATTTATACCACAGACAGAGGATATCGTTCCCTCAAGCACATCTTTTGATATGCTTCCATCTGCGAGAATCTTTCCATTTATCTCAAGCATACTGCTGATGGATATGTTCATAACAAAATATGCGATAACTGCGGATAAAGCTGAAACTTCTTTTTCCTTCTTTGCCATTCCTATAGCAACGCCTACTGCAAACAACAGAGGCAGGTTATCAAAAACAGCACTTCCGACTTTATTCATAATAACAAGCAGTGCATGTAACATTGTACCATCTCCGAGAATTTTTCCGAGATTGTACATCTCAATAGTTGTCTCATTCGTAAACGAACTACCAAGCCCGAGCAACAGACCTGCTACAGGCAAAATTGCGATTGGAAGCATAAAACTTCTTCCAATTCTCTGTAAGACTTCAAAAGCTTTGTCTTTCATAATAAATAAACCTCACTTTCCTGTGATATTTATATGGAAAGCGGTCTTTTTAGTATAAATATATCTTGCTGAGTATTCTCATCATTTTATAAATACACAAAAAGAGGCACTAACTCCACATAAATATACTATTTGCAATTTATGTACAGTTAATGCTTCGTTTTGATAAATTTTGCTTTCAATCTTTTCCCACAATCCTTATTGAATTAGTATGATTTATGTTATATACTATTATAAGACTAAAATAATATGAAATATGGAGGCAACCATGAAAATCTCTACAAAAGGAAGATATGCGCTAAGACTCATGCTTGATATTGCACAACATTGTGCTGAAAAACCCGTTAGTATAAAAGAAGCTGCCAGAAGACAGAATATTTCAGATAAATATCTTGAACAAATAATTTCTATTTTAAATAATGCGGGATATGTAAAAAGTGTCCGCGGTCCACAGGGTGGTTATCTGCTTAAAAAGGAACCTAAAGAGTATACGGTAGGTATGATATTACGTCTTACAGAAGGTTCTCTTGCTCCTGTTGCATGTGTTGAAGAGGATTCTGAACCGTGTGAGCGTGTACAAAGCTGTGCAACCTATGTTGTCTGGAAAAAACTTTATTCAGCAATATGTGACGTTGTTGACAATATCACTCTTGAAGACCTTGTCAAATGGCATGTTGATGGTTCAGGTGATTACTGCATCTAAATTTTCTAATTATATAATTTCAGTTTTTCAACAAAATAAAAAGATATTAAACCCGGAAAACTTCTATTTCCATGATTTAATATCTTTTTTTCTTTTAACTGTTTATCTTTTTTCCGGATAAAAAACTACTCTGTAAATAATGATGTTGAATAATATCTGTCACCGCTGTCCGGTAATAATACAACAATGTTTTTACCCTTATTCTCTACTCTTTTAGCATACTCAATAGCCGCTGCAAGTGCTGCACCTGATGATATTCCTACAAGAATACCTTCCTCTTTTGCAATTGCCTTACCGTATTTGAATGCATCATCATCCTTTACAAGAACAACTTCGTTATATACTTCTGTGTTAAGTGTCTTTGGCACAAATCCAGCACCAATTCCCTGAATTTTATGCGCTCCTGCGTATCCCTGTGACAATACAGGTGATGTCTCTGGCTCTACTGCAATTACTTCTACATCTGACTTCTTTGCTTTAAGGTACTGACCTACTCCTGTAAGAGTTCCGCCTGTTCCGACACCGGCTACAAATGCATCTACATTTCCGTCTGTATCATTCCAAATTTCAGGACCTGTTGTCTTTTTGTGTGCTGCAGGGTTTGCCGGATTTTCAAACTGACCGGGTATAAAGCTGTTCTCTATCTCTTTTGCGAGTTCTTCTGCCTTTGCGATAGCACCTTTCATTCCCTTTGTTCCGTCTGTAAGTACAAGCTCAGCACCGTATGCCTTAATAATATTTCTACGCTCAATACTCATAGTCTCCGGAAGTACGATAATGATTCTGTATCCTTTTGCTGCTGCAATTGCTGCAAGACCTATACCTGTATTTCCTGATGTTGGCTCGATAATTGTTGAGCCCTCTT
Source organism: Butyribacter sp. (assembly GCF_056818865.1). NCBI lineage: Bacteria > Bacillati > Bacillota > Clostridia > Lachnospirales > Lachnospiraceae > Butyribacter > Butyribacter sp. The sequence goes on along the minus strand of NZ_DBLYGC010000017.1, from coordinate 40,269 downwards.
TTAAAAGACCTTTTTCCTCTGCGTCTTCTATCATCTCCTTTGCAATTCTGTCTTTTACACTTCCTGCCGGATTGAAATACTCAAGTTTTGCAAGAATTTTTGCTTCAAGACCAAATGCCTTTTCAATATGTGTAAGTTCTACGAGTGGTGTGTTTCCGATAAGTCCAAGTGCACCCTTATATATATTTGCCATGATAATAATCCTCCTATTATATCTATATTATATTTAATTTATTTCTACTGAACTGCCTTAAATGCTTCATCAAGATCTTCAATTATATCGTCAATGTTTTCTGTTCCAATTGAAAGTCTGATAGTATTCGGCTTGATACCCTGATCTGCAAGTTCCTCTTCATTAAGCTCTGCATGAGTTGTAGATGCTGGATGAATAACAAGTGATTTAACATCTGCAACATTTGCAAGAAGTGAGAAAAGTTCAAGATTGTCAATAAATTCTTTTGCTTTCTCTGCACCACCCTTAATCTCAAATGTGAATATAGAACCACCGCCATTAGGGAAATATTTCTTATAAAGACGCTGCTGCTCAGGATCATCAGAGACTGATGGATGATGAATTGCCTCTACAAGCGGCTGTTTCTTTAAGTAATCTATAACCTTTAATGCATTCTCCACATGTCTCTCTACACGAAGTGATAATGTCTCAAGTCCCTGAAGGAAAATCCATGAATGGATTGGTGAAATAGTAGCACCTGTGTCACGAAGAAGAATAGCTCTTATTCTTGTAACAAAAGCTGCAGGACCTGCTGCATCGGCAAAGCTGATTCCATGATAACTTGGGTTTGGCTCTGTAAGCTGTGGGAATTTGCCTGATGCTTTCCAGTCAAATTTTCCTCCGTCTATGATAACACCGCCGATTGTAGTTCCGTGACCACCGATAAACTTAGTAGCTGAATGAACTACAATATCCGCACCGTATTCAAGCGGACGAAGAAGATATGGCGTTGCAAATGTACTGTCGATAACAAGTGGAATCTTGTGTGCATGTGCAATCTTTGCGATTGCTTCAATGTCTGTAACTTCTGAATTTGGATTTCCAAGAGCCTCAATGTAAAGTGCCTTTGTGTTGTCCTTGATAGCAGCTTCAAATGCTGAAGGGTCAAGCGGGTCAACAAATGTTGTCTCAATATTATAATCTACAAGAGTATGTGCAAGAAGATTATATGTTCCACCGTAAATGTTCTTTGCTGCTACAATGTGGTCACCTGCAAGTGCAAGGTTCTGAATAGTGTATGTAACTGCTGCTGCACCTGAACCAACTGCAAGTGCTGCCACACCACCCTCGAGTGCTGCGATTCTCTTTTCAAAAACATCCTCTGTAGGATTTGTAAGTCTTCCGTAAATGTTACCCGCATCTTTAAGACCAAATCTGTCTGCCGCATGCTGTGAATTGTGGAATACATAAGATGATGTCTGATAAATAGGAACTGCTCTTGCATCTGTAACTGCATCTGCTGTTTCCTGACCAACATGTAACTGTAATGTTTCAAATCTAAAATTTCTATCTGCCCTTGCTTTCTTACTCATATATATGTCCTCCAAAAATTAATTTCTATTTATCTTTTTCTCTATCCTGATTTTAATTTACAAATTTATTCTACTCCCAAAAATAATACACAATCAAAAACAACAATAATCATGCCACCACTTAAAACTGCACATTCGACTATCTTTCATCGTATAGTCGATAAACATTCGCCTATAAATCATATAGTCTCCTCCATATTCTACTTGTCATATATTTCATATTACCTCAGTATGATTTGCTGACAAAAATTATAATACACTTCTATTCCTACTTTGTCAATAGGAAATATATATTTTTTATGGCTGAACTGTTACATTTTTACTCATGTGCTGCTATCCAGCCTCCTGCCGCTATCACATCCCCATCATAAAAGACTATAGCCTGCCCCGGTGTCACCGCTCTCTGTTTTTCATCAAACACACATTTTATCTTTCCGTCCTTCTCAGGATAAACCGTACATAGCGAACCCTGATGTGCATATCTTATCTTTCCGATAAATCTTGTTGGCTCTGTTATATTTTCAATCGACATATAATTTATGTTTTCCGCATACACTGTATCTGAAAATACACTCTGACCGTCACCGAGTACAATCTCCTTTGTGTCCGGACAGATTTTGTTTATATAATAAGGTTCAGTTGAAGGAAGTCCCAGTCCCTTTCTCTGTCCTATCGTGTAATGCTCTATGCCCTTGTGCACTCCAAGAACATTACCCTTTTCATCGATAAAATTGCCCGGCACACTTTTTTTGCCCGTCTCTCTCTCTATAAAGCCTGCATAGTCATGATCCGGTACAAAGCAAATATCCTGACTGTCACTCTTATGTGCAACCTCAAGACCTATTTTTTCTGCTATCTCTCTTATCTGGTCTTTGTTGTATTCTCCGACAGGCATAAGCGTTCTGCTGAGCTGTTCCTGACTGAGATTAAACAATACATATGTCTGGTCTTTCTTTTTTGTTGCAGACATTTTTATTGTATATCTTCCGTTGTCAAGCTTGACTATTCTTGCATAATGTCCCGTTGCAATATAATCTGCTCCTATTTCCATAGACCTCTGTAAAAGCGACTGCCATTTAACATATTTATTACATGCTATGCATGGATTCGGCGTATGTCCCTTCTTATATTCATCAACAAAATAATCTATAACATACTTTTGAAAATCATCTCTGAAATTCATTACATAATATGGTATATCAAGCTGTGATGCCACGCGTCTCGCATCCTCCACAGCCGACATTCCGCAGCATCCGCCCTCATGTTCTACTGTACAGGCATCTTCCTGCTGCCATATCTGCATAGTTACTCCAATCACTTCATATCCCTGTTCTTTTAATAAATAGGCTGCCACCGATGAATCAACACCACCCGACATTCCGACAACGACTTTCTTTTTCATATATCTGATCCTTTCATTAAGTGTTTTAAGTATTGTATTTTTTCATAAATAAACAATAGCCGTATCACAAAAGATAACTGTATCTGTACTAAATGATAACACATTATCTTTCATAATACGACCATATATTTTTACAATTCCTACCCACAAACTATGATTTAGAAATATTCCTGCTGATTCTGCAATTTGCAATAAAAAATAATCAACGAATAACTTTTAGTATTCTTCTTCAGGAGCTTCTTCCTTTTCGCTGATGTCATTTACAGGCTTTTCAAGACCTTCTATCTTGATACCGTTCTTTTCTGCATAATCCCAGAGGGCTGCGTGTATAGCTTCCTCTGCTAAAAGAGAACAGTGGACTTTTACCGGTGGAAGTCCGTCAAGTGCTTCCATAACTGCCTTATTTGTAACCTGTAACGCCTCCTGAACTGTTTTTCCTTTTACAAGCTCAGTTGCCATACTGCTTGTCGCAACTGCTGCACCACATCCAAAAGTCTTGAATTTTACATCCTGAATGATTCCGTTATCATCAATGTCAAGGTACATTCTCATGATGTCACCGCATTTTGCGTTGCCAACTGTACCTACACCACTTGCATCCTCTATCTCTCCAACATTTCTTGGATTGTTGAAATGATCCATAACTTTTTCACTGTACATAGTAAGCCTCCATTTCTCTGCTCTTATCTATTTATTATTCTTTACAAAATCCTCGTAAAGAGGTGACATGCTTCTAAGTCTTTCAATAATTCCTTTAAGCTTGTCTACTGTAAAATCAACTTCTTCCATAGTATTCTTTTCTGATAAAGTAAGTCTTAAAGAACCATGTGCTATCTCATGTGGCAGTCCTATGGCAAGTAAAACATGCGAAGGGTCGAGTGAACCTGATGTGCAGGCTGAACCACTTGAACCGCATACACCATTCTGGTCAAGCAATATAAGCATTGACTCACCTTCAATAAATCTAAAACATACATTTACGTTATTTGGAAGTCTCTTAACTTTATCACCGTTTAATTTTGCATAAGGAATTTCTTCCATAACTCTGCTGATAAGATGGTCTCTGAGCTTTGTCTCGTACTCCATTCTCTCTTTCATATTGTCTCTCGCAAGTTCTACAGCTTTTCCGATTCCGACAATTCCCGGAACATTATGAGTACCTGCTCTTCTCTGTCTCTCCTGTGCTCCACCGTGAACAAATGAACCAATTTTTACACCTTTTCTGATGTACATAATACCGATTCCCTTTGGTCCGTTTATCTTGTGACCGCTGGCACTGAGCATGTCAATGTTCATCTCATCCACATTCATAGGAATATGGCCAAAAGCCTGAACAGCATCTGTATGGAATAATACACCATGTTCTTTGGCAATCTTTCCGATTTCTGCAATAGGCTCTATAGTTCCAATCTCATTGTTGGCTGTCATAATTGAAATAAGAATAGTATCCGGTCTGATTGCTTTCTCTACATCGGCAGGATTTACAAAACCATTTTCATCTACATCAAGGTAAGTAACCTCAAATCCCTTTTTCTCGAGATATTCACATGTATGCAGAATGGCATGATGCTCTATTTTTGATGTGATAATATGCTTTCCTTTATTTCCATAAGCATCAGCAGTAGCTTTCAATGCCCAGTTGTCAGACTCACTTCCGCCGCCTGTAAAATAAATTTCCTCTGTTTTTGCACCAAGAAAGTCTGCAATAGTCTTTCTTGAATCCTCAACAGCTTTTTTGCTGTTTCCTGCAAAACTATATATACTTGATGGATTTCCATAAAACTCAGTAAAATATGGTTTCATAGCCTCAAATACTTCTGGATATACCTGTGTAGTGGCTGCATTATCCATATAGATACACTTACTCATATTTGTCCACTCCTTTGTCTCATTATTGATTTATTTTATATATCACAGTGTTTTTTCTATTTAACGAAAACACTTATCAACAAGGATTATTATAACATTGCATTTTTCAATGTCAACACGATAGTTACAGTATATCGTCGTTCTTATTGAAAACATTTCTCAATACGCAAACTGTCATTATCACAAATCAAGTCGAAAAAAAACTTGAACATCAAAGCAGAAACTCTAATGTACAAGTTCTAATCTCTCAATATGTAAATGCACCAGGAGGGATTTGAACCCTCACGAGGTCACCCCCGACGGATTTTGAGTCCGTTGCGTCTGCCGTTCCGCCACTAGTGCATATTGTGTTGTCACAACATTTGATATAATACTACCAAATCACTCAATTGTCAATAGCTTTTTTCTTTTTTCAACTCATCCCCGAATGATGCTTTTTCCCGAAAAGAAACTGCCACATAATCAAAATGCGGCAGATTATTTTCAATAGGAATACTAATAATTATGTAGATATTTTTAACCAATAACCTTTTTAACAGCCTCTAAAACTCGATCTGCCTGGAAAGGTTTTACAATGAAGTCTTTCGCCCCATTCTGAATAGCTTCAATAACCATCGCCTGCTGTCCCATTGCTGAACACATAATAACATTTGCCCCAGCATCAGCTTCCTTAATTTTTTTCAAAGCCTGAATACCATCCATCTCAGGCATAGTAATATCAAGTGTAACTAAATCCGGTTTCAATTCTGTATATTTCTGAATAGCAACAACACCATTCTCTGCTTCCCCAACTACATTGTAACCACCTTTTGTTAAAATATCCTTTACCATCATGCGCATAAATGCCGCATCATCAACAACTAAAATATTATTTCCCATGGTCATTCTCCCTTGCATAAATTATTAACAAATCATATCAGCTTTTCAGTTATAAAGCAGCCTTTAATATGATTCACCAAAGAACTAACTTTTCTTTTGTCAGTCTTTTTGACTACAATTCCTGTCTTAAATTATATATCTTTTAAGAACGCGTGTCAAGTAAATGGTTAAATCAAAACTATTTATTTAAAAGTATATTTCCTGTTTTTACCTGCACTGCGAACACAAACAGATAAACAATTACTTAAAAATATTTATGACTTCCCCACAAATTACTTTTTTTCAAATCAAGATACTCGCTGTACGCTTTTTCAAGTATCTGCTTTTCGTTTGAAAATTTAAGTAAATGATATGCCTCATGATATTTGTAATATCCTGAATCCACAAAATATTCCTCTCTTTGAGGCTTGCTATGATAACTGTCCGCCATCATAAGATACCAATGTACATCTTTTACTACTGTGTCATTCGGTGTGTTAAAGGTATATTGGCTCTTGCCAACATATTTGATAATACTGGCAGCCACATTTGTTTCTTCTTTTACTTCCCTAAGAGCAGTCTGCTTGTACTCTTCACCTGCTTCAACTGTCCCTTTCGGAAGAACCCAGCCATCATATCGATGTTTATAATTCTTGTAGAGCAATAAAATCTTTCCTCTAAAAATCACCACACCGCCACAGCTCGTTGCTTCAATCATTGCAATTCCTCCTTGGTGTGCGTGAACATACTTATATAAGTATACTCTTTTTGATGACTCTTTGCAAGAACATTTAATCGCCGATATACTCTCTAAACATTTTTTCGGCTATCGGCACCGCATATCTGCTTCCTGTTCCGGCACTCTCAACAACTATACTGACAGCTATTTTGGGGTTGTCCGCCGGTGCAAATCCAACAAACCACGCGTGTGATGTCCCTTTTGAATCAAACTCAGCTGAGCCTGTTTTTCCTGCAACTCTGTATGAAAATCTGTTTAATGACGAAGCTGTTCCGTCTTTTACAACTGATTTCATAAGATTTTTAACGCTCACTGCCACACTTTTATCTATAATTTTTCCGGCTGATTTAGGCGAATATTTTTTTACCTGCTTTCCCGAATCACTCTCAGTGTGGTCAATTACATACGGCACCATCATTTTTCCCTTATTTGCAATAGTGCTGCTTATAAGAACATTTTCAAGCGGTGTTATTCCAGTCTTTCCCTGACCTATTGCAGTCTGCATAATCTCACCCTTGTCCGACTTTCCATTCAAAACAAAACTGCTTTTTTTTTATTTAAAATTAACAGATAATTTTCTGTTAAATCCAAATTTTTCGCACAAACTTTTGAAACTGTCTGTATTAAGTTTCAAACCTATATTTGCAAAAGCCCCGTTGCATGACTCTGAAAAAGCTCTGTTTAAATTTACCTTTCCGTGAACTTCACCGCCGTAACATCTTATCTTATTTCCATAAAACTCGTCTGTTCCCTTGCACACATATTTATAATTTTTATATTTACTTCCGTTTTCAATAATGTATTCCGCTGCTGTAAGTATTTTAAATGTCGAACCCGGCGGATATATTCCCTGTGTTGCCCTGTTTAATAATGCTGAATTTCCGTCACCACCCGATATAAGCTTATTCCAGTCTTTCCCAACGGTATTCGGATTGTAATCGGGTTTTGATACCATCGCAAGAATCTTTCCCGTAGACGGTTCCATTGCAACTACTGCTCCCCTGTAACTTCCAAGTGCGTCATATGCTGTTTTTTGAAGTTTATAATTGATGGTAGTAACAACATTATCTCCCGGCTTTTTCTTTCCTTTAAAATTGTCCATAAGCTGTTCTAACGGATTTGCATGAGATGTAAGTAACGGATAACACTGACTTAATTCCACACCTGTCATGCTGTTTGTAATTCTCCCGATAACATGACAAAACATATTGTTATAAGGATAATATCTCTTATCATTTCCCTTTTTATCAGTTATAGTTTTCGCCAGAACTTTGCCGTCTGCTGACAGTATTTTTCCTCTCTTTACTTTTTTGGCAAGAACCTCCTGTCTTTTGTTATACGAATTGTTTATTATATCCGCACTGTCCCTGAGCATAAATACAGTTATATATACCATCATCCCCAAAAACAATGCAACAAAAAAATATGTTATGATAAATATCTGGCGGTTTCCTCTTTTTTGTTCATCATATACCATATCATCAGCCTTTGACCGCCTTCTAATCCTCATTTCTTCTGCTGCGTCTCTGTCTCTTGCCGTCTGTCTCACCAATCTCCCCCCTTCCGCTATTTTTAACATACAAACCCTGTATTATCGCAAATAATATCATTGTACTTGTAACAGAACTTCCTCCATAACTAACAAGCGGAAGTGTAACACCTGTAGACGGAATAAATTTCGTCACACCGCCTATAGTCAGAAAAGTCTGAAACATATATTCAACACTAAGCCCCAAAGCAGTCAGTTTATAAAAACGGCTGTTTATTTTCAATGAGATATTGATAAACATAACAAAACAGCTTATCTCAACAAGTATAATACATAACCCGAAAAAAACACCCATTTCTTCGCATATGGCAGAAAATATAAAATCAGTCTTTGATACCGGTATCTTTTGCGGCGTTCCCTCGCAAAGTCCCATTCCAAACCATCCTCCGGTACCGATAGCAAACAGCGACTGCGTTACCTGATACCCCTTGTTCGCAACATCACTCCACGGGTCTTTCCAGGCTGCAACTCTCACCCTCACATGATAAAAAAGCTTATATGCTGCAGCCGCTCCCGCAGCCAGTGCTCCTGCTCCAAGCAGAATATAGCCTTCTTTTCTGGTTGCCGCATACAATATTACTATATAAGTTATATAAAATATCAATGCTCCGCCAAGGTCTTTTTCAGCTATCAGTATAAGCACATGTATTGCTGCTGGTATTGATACTTTTACAACATCCGCAAAACTTCTTACTCTCGCAAGCATTGCCGCCGCAAAAAAAACAAATATAATCTTTACGAATTCGGATGGCTGCAACGCAAAACTTCCGATTATTATCCAGTTTCTCGAACCGTTTTTCTCTTTTCCTATAATAAACACAAGCGAGAGCAATACTATGCCGATTATGGCATAAAAAACTCCAAACTTATCGAAATAAGGAAATTTTTCTATCAACAGTGGAATAAACAATGAGATGAAACCTGTTGCAGCAACGAATATCATCTGTCTTATTATGTCGTTACCGCCAAGTCGTTCTATCATTATAAATCCTATACACAAAAGCATCATCATATTGTTTAGGATAAGTTTTGACATTCCTTTATAAACATACGGATATGCTTTACACATAAATATCAAAAGGACAAGCTGACATACATAATATATCAATATTTTTATGTCAATACTGTTTAAAAATAAAACAAGCGCAGCTATAAAATGTATGCCAAACATTATTTTCTGCTGTCTTTTATATACTCTTTCCTCACGCTCTCTGTCTCCTCCTATAAATACCGTAAAACAATGCCACGCATAAATCGCAAACAATATAATAATTATATATTTTGAAGTTTCTACGAGTATTGAATGCAACACCCCGATAATGTTCATGTTTCCGAACATATTTATAAGTTTGTCAGCTGCTTCCTGCTTGTTCATAAATCAAAAACTCCTCCTGCTATTCCACGCCGTTTAGCATATGACCTTCATCATAGTCTCCCCTGTATCTGCCGCACAATATCTCTTTTATAGTCTCGCAGTCCTCAAATGTAAAATCATACCTGAATGAAGATATGCCTTTTTCCAGAAGAACTTCCTCGTATTTTTTCAGATAAAGCGGCTTTGCCTTATAGATAATATTATAGCAGTATTTACAATAATTTATTGCCATAAACTTTCTTTTCTTTCTATCTTCAAAACACAACATATCGTTCATTTTATTCTTATCTTTGCATAAAGCGGCACATTCATCAATATTATGTCTTATACACTGTGCCGAAACCATCATCGGAATATGCGTATACATAATAAACTCACAGCCTTCTGTATCTGCAAGTTCGTCCATCTCATACATTGTAAGTTCAAACGGCATTGTAAATCTTTCCACGCCGTTTTCTCTCCAAAAACGTACTGCATCGCTGTTCATAGTATACATTTGTGCATCTGTAACTATCTTTTCAGGTGTGACACCACACTTTTTTGTCAGATAAGTAAATTCTTCAAAGTTCTTTATCACATATCCTGCACATTCATTTTCAAAGTTCTGTTTTTCCCAGACATTTTTTCTGAATATATGAGGCATAACAATATATGCGTCAATTCCTTTTGAATTTATCATATTTACCGCATCTTTTAACTGACCGGCGTTTAACAGTTCTGTTCTAAGATATATCTTTTTTAAACCGGAAATGTTAAGTTCAAGGACACATTGAAGCTGCTCTAATTTCATAACAGAGACTATCATTTCAATCTGCTTCTGTTCCTTTTTGCTATTAGTTTCGTTGTGACTGTCGGCACTCTTAGCACAATTTCTTCTATACTTTGACAATATTTCATTTTCAAGTCCCGCAAGAACCTCTCGTCTCATTTTTTTCAACATTCCGACAGGAACAAAAAGATTGTCTTCTATAAGTATATCCAATTTTTGAAATTCAAATTTAGTTGTCCCTGTCTGTGATATACTCTTTGCCACACTCTCCTTTGTTGCCGGATTTTTAAACGCAGTATCGCATACATCACCGTATACCGTGTACTCATCTTCACCGCATTTTACTTTTAAATGCGCTTTTTGTCCATTTGAAGCATAAAATTCTCCGATAACAGGTATCTTCTTTTCCTTTTCAATAAAATCTGCTCCTATTTTTTCAAGCAGACATGCTTTCTTTGTCCTGTAAACCTTGTCTCCCCGGTGTATACGGCTTCCATATTTGAACTTGGCTTCTACAATGCTTCCTGCCTTTTTGTTTTCACCGATAGTATACTCATATTCCTGCTCCATATTATCATTGCGGAACTCAACTACATCATGCGGATATAATTCTTTAACTGTTTTGTATTTCAATCTGCCTTTTCCGACTGAAATCACCTCTCCAACCAGTACTCCACCATGTTTTGGTCTTTTTGCAGATAACATCTTACCATTTTTGCTCTTGTTTTTCTCATATGGAACACCTGACAATCCCTCCAAATATCCCTGCGTAAATCCACCTCTGTTGTATATTTCCTGAAGGTTTTCCATGTCGTTTGCAAATTCTTTATTGTGTTTCTTAAGGTATTCCTTATATGCATCTTTTCCCATAGCGGCATATAAATCTACATATTTTCTGAAAATTGATGTCACAAATGCCGTATATTCAGGTCTTTTCATACGCCCTTCTATTTTAAATGAATCGATTCCGGCCTCAATCATCTCACAAACATAAGGAAGATTACATAATTCTTTAGGACTTAATATATAATCACCTATATCACTCTTATTTCCTTCTACAAGATAAGGCTGTCTGCACGGCTGTGCACATCTTCCTCTGTTGCCGCTTCTTCCACCAAGCATACTGCTGAACAGACATTGCCCTGAATAGCAATAACATAATGCGCCGTGAACAAAGACTTCCATCTCCATCGAGGTATCTTTTCTCATCTGTTCTAATTCGCCGATGGTAAGCTCCCTTGCCGGAACAATTCTTGTAACTCCGTATTTTTTTAACAAATCGTCTGATACACCCATTGTTATAGTCATCTGCGTACTTGCATGTATCTCCATTTCTGGAAACCATGTGTGAATATTTCTCATTGCACCGACATCCTGAACTATTACCGCATCAAGCCCAGCTTCATAATATGGTTTTAAAAAAGAGTAAAGTTCAGCAATCTCACGCTCTTTAAGCAGTGTATTTACTGTCATATATATCTTTACTCCATATATATGACAATAATCAATTGCTCTAAGCATATCATCTCCTTCGGGATTGTCCGCATATGCTCTTGCGCCAAATCTGCTTCCTCCTATATAAACAGCATCACATCCTGCTGCAACCGCCGCTTTTAAACTCTCAAATGATCCTGCCGGTGCAAGTATCTCTGGTACTTTTATCTGGTTTGCCAAGTTGCTTTCCTCCTTCAAAATCATAAAAAAGGGCAAAGCCAGCGCTTTGCCCTAGCAAGAATTTCAAAGAAATTCTTGCTGGTACACCACTACATTACAGCAATTTCCTATTCCATAAAAAGAGGACTGTAAACAGTCCCCATTTTATTTATCTGCGTCTATTTCTTCCTAACTCCGTTTCAAGCCTTATTATTTCATTTTGTGCTTTCTGCTTTTCATCCGACAATTCTTTAATCTTTTCTTTCGCCTTATCTATCTCCGACTGCATTGTAAGCATTTCATGTTTTATGTCGAATATTTCCTTTTCCATATCTTCGTTTTCATTTTTTAAATCATTTGAATCTTTTATGGCTTTATAATATTCATCTGACAGATTTATAGCAAGAAGGATGTTACGCATCTCAGTATCAAGTCTGAGATAACTTTCCTGCTGTTTAAACTCAGCTATTTTGTCATTTATATGGTTAGCAATCTTTTGAAGATATTCACTGCTCTCATATCCGCTTAGTGTATATTGTTTTCCATTTATAATAACTTCAACATCATTTTTCGTATTCATCTGCCACTTTCTCCTTTGATTATATCATGAACACATGATTATATCATCTGCACATGATGTCTACTCAGCAGATAAATCATCCGCCATCTGTTCTTTATCTGCTTCACTGTTGTTTTGTGCAGCACTGCTTTGGTCTACAACAAGTTCCGCTTTGTTTTTCCTTACAGTTTCAAGATAATCACTAAGAGATTTCTCAAGAACTTTTGAATTGTTCAAAGTATTTGTATACGCTGCCTGTATTGTTTTTTCTGCCATTGTGAGAAGGTCGGATGTATAATAAATAGCTCCGTTTCCAATCTCCTCAGCCTGTTTTCTCGCATCATCAATAATAGCCTGAGCTCTTGCATTCGCCTCATTTACAGTTTTTTCAGCCTGCTGATAAGCCTGCTGCATAATATTGTGTTCCTCGACAAGAGCTTTGTACTGCTCTTTTGCATCGGCGAGCATAGCCTGTGCTTTTGTATTTGCATCGTCAAGTATCTGGTCTCTCTGATTTAATATTTTTCTGTATCTTTTTATTTCTGTTGGTATATCCCTCCGAAGATCATCAAGCAGATCATAAAGTTCATCTTTAGGTACTATAACTCTTGTAGCTGATAGTCTTTGCATCTTACAACTCTCTACAAACGCATAAATATCTTCAATTTTCTGTTCAATTCTACTGTCTCTGCTGTCCTGCATTTTAATTCCCCCGTTTATTTATCTCGATTTAAGTATTTAAGTGCTTCCATCGGAACATAACCACTTATATCTGCATTATATCTCATCAGTTCTTTTACGGCACTTGAACTCACATATGAATACTGCGGTGATGTAGCAAGAAATATCGTATCTGCCCTGCCGTTCAATTTATAATTTGCCTGTGCAAGCGGAAGTTCATATTCAAAATCTCCTGCACTTCTCAAACCTCTCACTATCGCATCCGCATCACATTTATTAACAAAATCCACCAATAATCCCTCAAATGCTTCAACCCTTACATTTGGCATTTTGTTTGTCACTTCACCAAGAAGCTTTACTCTTTCTTCTAAAGTAAGAAGCGGCTGTTTTGAACTGTTTATAAGAACTCCAAGCACCAATGCATCAAACATTTTTGAAGCCCTGTATATCAAATCCATATGCCCTTTCGTAACCGGGTCAAAACTTCCCGGAAAAACTGCTGTACTCATCTTTTTTCCTCAATCATCTATCCTTATAAATACATGACGGTTTGTCTTGTATTCTTTTACTTTTTCAACATTGTATATATCATACATATAAGAAATATCTGTATCCAATGAAGTCTCTGCAATTATAAGAGTATCTTTATGCACAATATCCGAACCTGACAAAAAACTTAATATCTTTGCTTCAATATCATGATTGTACGGAGGATCCATAAAAATAATATCGAATTTATTTCCTGTCAATTCCAATTTTTTTAATGCCGACACGGCATCCATCTTTAAAACTCTTGCAACATCTTCAAAATGTGTTCTTTTTATATTCTCCTTGATGCATCTCACGGCTTCGGAATCGTTGTCTATCATAACAGCTTCTTTTGCACCTCTGCTCAAAGCTTCAAGCGCTATTCCGCCGCTTCCGCTGAATATGTCCAAAAAACTTACATCATATAGCTCCTGTTGAAGCATATTAAACAATGTTTCCTTTATTCTGTCTGATGTCGGTCTGGTATGGCTGCCTTCCGGAGTAATCAGATTTGTCCTTCTTGCTTTTCCTGCAATAATTCTCATAATTAAGTCTCTCCATCAAAACGGATATATTTTATTTTACTTATAGACGTTTTCTAAGGTCAAATACATCTATTGTTATATATTAACACACTCTTTGCTAACGGTCAAACACATCCGCTTCTTTTATGATCATCAAATCGTCCCTTGTCGGATTTTCAATTTTTACAAGACGATTGGCCTGATTCATCACAAATTTTTCAAATAAATTTCTTATTCCTCGCGCATTTCCAAAATTTTTCCACTGTGATGCTTTCATTTTATTTAATAGTTCAAGAACTTTTACTTTTGCTCCTTCTTCTATCTCTAGTCCTGCTTTTCCTGCCATAACCGACAATATACTTACAAGTTCTTCCTTCGTGTAATCAGGGAAGTTTATAAATTTGTTGAATCTTGATACAAGTCCCGTGTTGCTTTTAAGAAATGTTTTCATCTCTTCTGTATATCCCGCAACTATTATGACAAGATTGTCCCTGTTGTCCTCCATAAGCTTGACAAGTGCATCTACCGCCTCTGTTCCAAAGTCGTTTGGCATATCCGGATTTACAAGCGAATATGCCTCATCAATAAACAAAATGCCACCCATCGCTTCTTTCACAACATCATGAACTTTCATTGCAGTCTGTCCGACATATCCTGCAACAAGACCTGACCTGTCGGTTTCTATCATCTTTCCGTCGGATAGTATCCCAAGTTCCTTATAAATTTTTCCCACAAGCCTTGCAACTGTTGTTTTCCCTGTTCCAGGACTTCCGGTGAATACCATATGATATGACATATCCATAACGGGCATGTTCATCTCTTCCCTTAACTTTCTTATCTTGATAAGATTTATAAGAGATTGTATCTCCTCCTTAACTTCGGATAATCCTACCATACCGTTTAACTCGTCCACAAGTGCCTTTATCCGCTTTTCTTTCTCTTCTTTCTGAAGACGTTCTCTCTCAAGAATACGTTGTTTAACTTTCATAAATTCTTCTCTTGCGAGACGTTCTTCTTCCTGCTGTTTTACAATCTTTTGTTTCTCTATTTCTTCATCGGATAATATATCACCATCATTTGTGAGAACAAATTTCTTTGTATCATCATCATTTGTGATAATCTCTTTTAATTTGGTTTTAGTTATCTTTTTTACATTTTTGTTTCTTTTCTTATTCGCTTCAGCTCTCTTTTTTTCTATTTCTTTTTGTCTTCGGTCCCTCTCCTTATCAATCACGGACTGTTTCTGTCTTACCCACTCAACATCACATCTTATGACATTTGATGTAAGTTTTCTGATAATATACTCAGAATGTACTTTAGCATCTCTGTCTATAACAAAATTGCTTATCTTATCATAATATTTCTGTATAAACTCATTTACCTTGCCGTCCTTTCCGTCATTCAAGTACGCCATGCACAAAAGAATATTCAGGAAGGCATCTAAAAAATACTCCGTCATAATCTCTTTGCGCTCCTTGTCATACAAACCGCAAAGCTGCAAAAGAACAGGCGGCAATTCATAATACTGCCTGCTCTGTACATATGATTTTTCTTCAATATCTCCGTTTGAAGGTATTGAAAGCGGATTGGTTTTTGTTACCAATCTTATAAAATCTTTTTGATTTTCCAATATATCACCACAATGAATTGCAAGATTCATAAGCACCGACTGCACATACAAGTCAAGCACCTGAGTGCTTGTCTTTTTCATAACCTGCCTTGCCTGATCCCAAAAACCATTTACCTCAAGTATTTCACAATATGACACGAGTTTTTTATAGTTGTCCTTGCCAAGCTCAAGCAGTTTATCCTGTGTATACTGTTCTGCTGCCATCAAACCAAAATCCTCCAAACTTTCCAAACACACCGTTCCTGTAACACCTTTATTGCTTATATTACTATCTTTTTTCCATAATTGCAATCATTTACGGATATTTCAAACTCATTTGCGGCATCGTTCGCCATTTTCATTATATCGGCATCCTGATAAATATCAGCCAGATTAAAATCCATTTCCCCGCTCTGCCTTATCCCAAAAAAGTCTCCCGGTCCACGAAGTTTTAAATCCTGCTTTGCAACAAAAAATCCATCGTTTGACTCCTCTAATACACGAAGCCTTTTCATTGTCTCCTTTGATGGATTTCCTGCCATAAAAATACAGTACGACTGGCTGTCACCTCTTCCGACACGCCCTCTTAACTGATGAAGCTGCGCAAGACCAAATCTCTCGGCATTCTCTATCATCATGACAGTTGCATTCGGAACATTTATTCCTACTTCTATAACAGTAGTTGATACAAGAATGTCTATCTCATGTTTTGCAAACTGTTCCATTATCTCATTTTTTAATGAAGCTTTCATCTTGCCGTGCAACGCCTTTATCCTTATAGATGGAGCCATAGTTGTCTCCAGCATATTTGTATAATCGGTTACATTTTCTACCTCCATATTTTCACTTTCCTCAACCATAGGACATATAATGTATACCTGATGACCTGCCGCTATTTCCTTTTGCATAAATTTGTATGCCTGATTTCTGTAATTTGTTCCGACAACACAGTTTTTTATCGGTAAACGTCCCACCGGCATAACATCTATAACTGATATATCAAGATCACCGTACAATATTATCGCAAGAGTTCTCGGTATCGGAGTTGCACTCATAACAAGCATATGAGGCTCTTTTCCTTTTGAAAATAATGTCTCTCTTTGTTTTACTCCAAATCTATGCTGTTCGTCCGTCACGACAAGTGCAAGATTTTTGAATTTGACTTTTTCCTGTATAAGCGCATGTGTCCCCACTACTATATCAACTTCGCCGTTTTCTATTTTTTCGTATTCTTTTTTCTTCTGAGATGCCGTCATGGAACCTATAAGCATTCCCACTCTTATTCCAAATTCGTCAAGAATCTCACAAAATGACTGATAATGCTGCTTTGCAAGAACTTCCGTCGGAACCATAATCGCACCCTGACATCCATTTTCCACTGCCAAAGCAAGAGCTATAATGGCAACTATTGTTTTTCCGGAACCCACATCCCCCTGTATAAGCCTGTTCATAACATAGCCCGAACCTACATCGCCTATTATGTCACTAAGTGCATTCTCCTGTCCCCCGGTCAGTTCATATGGCAGTTTGTCTTTTATCTTTTTTTCAATACTCATATCACGGAAATCAAAAACAGACTTTTCTTTTGTGTTGTCTTTTTTCAGCTTTTTCATCGCAGTAAAGAAATGAAAAAATTCATCAAATACAAGACGTTTTCTCGCATCTATACACTCATCCTTGTCTTTCGGAAAATGAATGCCTTTTATAGCTTTTTTCCACAAAATAAGATTGTATTTTTTTCTCAGTGCCGCTGGCAGGAAATCTTTATCAATTTCCACATTGTCTATACAGTTTTTTACAGCCTTTGTTACCATATTATTTGTAAGTCCTGCTGTTAGTGAATATATCGGAAACAACTTGTCTATACTGTTCGCATATTCCTGCATACTTATCACCTTAGGCTGCTGAATCCTCAATATACCATTTTTGTTTACAACTGTTCCCCTTAAAATATATTTAGTTCCCATATGAAGTGTTTTCATCAAAAACGGCATATTAAACCACACAACCCTCAATATTCCTGTTGCATCTTTTATGTCACACTCAATTATTTTCAAATTTCCGTGTCTTGCATTTTTGGGTTTTGAGACAAGACTTCCCTCAATTATAACCGTCCTGCCTTCCACTACTCCTGAAATATTTTCTATCTGTCTGAATATCTCGTATTCTCTCGGATAATAGCAAAGAAGCTCTCCAACTGTTGATATTCCCAATTTGTTGAAAAGCTTCTCACTCTTTTCTCCGATTCCCTTAATTTTTATAATACTGTCATTAAGTTCCATCGAATTTCTCCTATATTTTCTTTAAAAAAGGGCAAAACCAGCGTTTTGCCCTCCAAGAATTGCTTCGCAATTCTCGTTGGCTTTCCACTATGTTACGAGCATTTTCCTATTCCATTAAAAAGCGGTTTTATTCCACTGATATGAAATAAGAATATACCGGTTGTCCTCCAAACTGCACTTCAAATTCTACATCCTCGTATTTGTCAGCAAGTTTGTCGGCAAGTTTATTGGCACCATCCTCATCAACATCTGCACCGTAATAAAGACTTACAAGTTCTGCATCATCATCTATCATGCTGTCAATAAGAGCTGTGGCCGCATCATCAACATTTTTCTCAACAGCTACTATAGTCTTATCAGTAAGTCCCATAAAATCACCCTGTTTTATATCTTTGCCGTCCATATTTGTATCTCTGACAGCATATGTTACCTGACCTGATTTTATATTCAGCATTTCTGTTGACATGTTCTTCTCATTCTCATCAACAGACTTGTTTGCCACATAATTTATCATTGCCGAAATTCCCTGAGGAATATTCTTTGACGGAATAACGATAAGTTTTTTGTTTTCTGTAAGCTGCTTTGCCTGCTCAGCCGCAAGAATGATATTTCCGTTGTTTGGAAGTACAAAAATATTTTTAGCATTAACTTTGTCAACTGCTTCTAAAATATCCTCAGTACTTGGATTCATAGTCTGACCGCCTTCGATAATAAAGTCAACACCGAGATCCTTAAATATATCAGATAAGCCTTCTCCTGCTGAAACTGCTATAAATCCTACTTCCTTTTCAGGCTCACTCTTTGCTTCTGTTTCAGCTTTTGCAGCCTTCTCAGCATCTTTTATAACTTTTTCATGATGTTCCTCACGCATATTGTCAATCTTCATACTTGTAAGCGAACCGTATGTGAGTGCTTTCTGAATAGCAAGTCCAGGGTCATTTGTATGAACATGTACTTTTACTATATCATCATCTGCTACAACTACGACACAGTCACCTATTTTTTGGAGATATTCCTTAAGCTGACGTTCCACAACATCCTGCTCTCTCTCAAGCATAATAATAAATTCTGTACAATATCCGAATTTTATGTCTGCTTCTTCTGTTGCTGTAGTGCTTGCCTTCACAACTTTTGATGTTCCGGAAACCTTTACGGTAAAGTCTGATACCTTGCCTTTAAGCGCATCAATAGCTCCCCTCAAAAAAGTCATAAGACCCTCGCCGCCGGAATCTACAACTCCTGCCTGTTTTAATACTGGAAGCATATCAGGAGTCTTTAAAAGTGTATCCTCCATATTTGCAACGATTGCATCACAAAATTCTATAATATCATCCGTATCTGAGTTTATAAGCATATCCTCTGCTTTTTCAGCACCGGCCTTTGCTACAGTGAGGATTGTACCCTCTTTGGGTTTCATAACCGCCTTATATGCTGTTTCTGCAGCATGCTGTACGGCATTTCCGATAATTGTCACATCAAGTGTATCATTTCCCTTTATCTCTTTCACAAAGCCCCTGAATATCTGTGACATTATAACGCCTGAGTTTCCTCTTGCTCCTCTTAATGAGCCGCTGGATATAGCTTTTCCGAGTTCATCCATACTCGGCTTTTCAAGGTTGGTAACCTCTTTTGCCGCAGACATGATAGTCATTGTCATATTTGTTCCTGTATCTCCATCCGGTACCGGAAATACGTTAAGTTCATTAATATACTCTTTTTTTGCCTCCAATGCTTTTGCTCCTGACAAAAACATCTTCTGTATCATAACTGCATCTATCGATTTTAAAGCCACTTTCTTGTTCCTCCTTGTACCTGCTTAATCCTCGTCAATAATACGAACACCTTCAACAATGACATTTATGGATTCGACTTCCATACCTGTAAACTCTTCAATCTTATACTGTACATTCTCAAGTACATTCTGTGACACGGCACGAATACTTACTCCATATGCTACAATAATATGAAGTTCTATTCGTATCTTGTTGTCAACAATACTTATGTTTACTCCTCTTCCGGCATTCTCTCTTTTTAAAAGTCTTGTCACTCCGTCTTTTACATTTACCGAAGCC
This sequence comes from Butyribacter sp., assembly GCF_056818865.1. Lineage (NCBI taxonomy): Bacteria > Bacillati > Bacillota > Clostridia > Lachnospirales > Lachnospiraceae > Butyribacter > Butyribacter sp. The sequence continues at coordinate 20,255 of NZ_DBLYGC010000017.1, read as the reverse complement.
ATTCCGACGATTCCGATACATTCTGTTGTCGCAGCACCGGCATACTTCGCAAGTACATCTTTATCTATAATAATATCTCCCATTTCGGTACTCATCTTACCCTTCATATACATTCCTCCTGCTATCTGTTTTTATATTAGTATGATATTAAAGTCAAAAAATATTTGACCTCAACTGATACCACAAATTTCTTTTTATTATACTACATTTTATTCCAACAACATATAATATTACTATACAATAATAGGAATTTATTTGCAACCACATGAAAAGAATGATAGGTTTTATATTTTTTTGGATTGCCATAGGCATGACAATCATGTTTTTTGTCACAAATGGGATTCTTGCAATAATAATCATTATACTTTTGCTTATCCTAGGATATAATCTGTTTTGCTGTTAAAAAATTTATATAAAATATTATATATGAGCATTAACTTGTCCATCTAAAAATTTTTTCCATAGATAAAATAAAAAAAGAAAAGGGACCGGTTTGTCCGATCCCCATTTATATCCGAGATGCACTTACGCACGCTCAACAGCTCCAGAACGTAAACATCCTGTACATACCGGCATCTTCTTTGTGCCGCCATTAACCTTAACTCTGACAGACTTAATGTTTGGCTTCCACATTTTATTACTTCTTCTGTGTGAATGGCTCACTTTAATACCGAAATGAACACCCTTTCCACAAACTGCACATTTTGCCATCGTAAGCACCTCCTTATATTTAATCCATTGAATCCTGATTTATATTTATTGCGAATCAGTATTTATTAGCACAACACGACCATTCTAACAAACTTTATCACAAAATGCAAGTACTTTTTTCTTTTTATTCCTCCTCAACATAATCCGTTACCACATCTTCTACAGCCTGTGCCTGTTTTTCCTCTCCTGAAACAGCCTTATCTGCCTTATTTTTCTTTGCTTTGCCTTTTTTTGACGGTGCGTATTTATCTATAAATCCAGGAATCATATCGAGAATTTTTGTCATTCCGTCCTGATTTTTAACATTGACAAGTTTTGTCTGTCCGTCTTTTATGACAAGAATCGCACTCGGCTGTATTTTTCCTCCCATACCGCCGCCTGCGTTATTCTTTGTGCCGTTTTTACCCTTTTCAGACGAATTTCCCGAAAACGCTCCTGCTCCCGCTCCAAATGTCACATCCACAAGCGGAAGAATAATCGTTCCGTCATCAAATTTCACAGCGTCCCCAACTACTGTTTTTGTTGTCAAAAAACCCTCAAGTCCTTTAAACAGTGACTGTACTGTTGAATTAAAACCATTATCTGCCATTATAATACCTCCCTTATATTGTTATACTCTTTTCTAAATGACTTTACTTCTTCACTAAGCCATACTCTGATTGCAATTTTTAACAGAACAACAAACGTTATCCTGCCTTTTACTTCTATTTTGCCTTCCAATATACTTTGCTCAAAATCCGGCGTAAGTCCCGGTTTAAACCCCGCCATAGCACACAATGCAGCCGCAGCACCGAGCACTTTTCCCGTAAGTTCCGGATTGTCAAATCCAAATGTTATGTCTGTATACAGATATTTAGGTTTGACATGTTTCCATAAATGTAACATATTATCACGCACAAAGCAAACCATATTCCTGCTTTCATCACACAAAACAAACTCTTTTACAAGTTTTGCTTTTTCACTTCCAGCTTTTATTGCCAGTAACATTTTCTTTGCCGTATTTATCAGACTTTTAATGTTATTTATCAGATTTTTGAAAAAGCCTGACACCTTTTTTATTATTGTTAAAATTTTATCAAATATTTTTTTTGATTTTCCTGTTTCTTCTTTTTGATTTTTTGAGAATTTATTCTCTTTATCTGTTTTATTATCCTGCTCAGATTTAATCTCTTTTTTTTGATTATCTTTAATTTGAGCACTGTCAACTCTTTGTTCTTCAATCTGCAGTGTTTCAGATTTTTCTTTATTTTCCTCTTCTGCCTGCGATGTTTCAAATTTTTCACTATTTTTTTCTTCAACAGGCTTCTGTTTTGATTTCTCTTTCTTTTTAACCTTGCTTTTCTTTTTTCTGACAGAATTTTTCTTTTCCCTTTTTTGTTTTCCCGGAAATACCTTCACTCCGAATATTCTTAAAATATATGAAACTTCTCTGCCGTCACTTTCCACCCTGAAAGATACTATATGAAGCATCCAGGATAAACACAATTTGAACGTTTTTTCATTTTCATAATATCTTCCTGCCGCTTTATATCTTACCGGCACAAAAAGGATAAGACCGATAACAAATACCAGAAAAACAAAAAGAAAGAGTAATGTTTTTAATATTGTTAATAACACTTTTGCTATTATTGCCAATATCGTAAAAAACATTACTCTCCCCCCTTATCTGAAATACTCTGATACAGTTTCTGAATTAAACTCCCCTTTTTCACTTATTATATCTGAAACCATCTTTTTTAACAGTTCAAGCACTCCTGCATAATCAGAAGCAAGACCTACAATCTCTATTCCGGTCTCTGCCTGATATTTAAACCAAAATTCTCTTGACGAATAAATATCAAGCGTGTTTTCTCTGTTCGCTGCAAGTGCTATACAGTAGCATGCCGGTAAAACTTTTCCACGTTCTATCATTCTTCTGTATTTTACCGGCTTTTTTAAAACTTTATCGTCCATATAAATTTTACGGTTCCATACAACTGTGGAATTTTTACCTTTTCGCTTTTTTATCATAAATCCCCTGTTCCATGCATTCCATTAAAACATCATTTCCATAACAAGCTGCTTTGATGCATATTTCTCTGCCTCATCATCGCACTGTTCAAGTGACATAGTTACATAATCAGCCACTTCCTGTGGACTATTGAAAAATACCGGTAATTTATCAATAGTGTTTGCCATAATTGCACGTCTTACCATACGGCTGTTTTTCTTCAGATATTCCTTTATCTCCACTGTAAGCTCATCTGAAACTCTCATTATATCATCCGCTGTCACTTTTCTATCAGTGATTTTGGCATCAATTTCAGCAAAAATACTGTTTGAATTAAGCTGTGACATCTGCTTTAAATATGTAAATTCCTGTGTGAGAGAAATTTCTTCTATTATATCTTTCTGAGCCTCTATTGTCTCTTCAAGAACAGCACCTGCCATATTCATTGCCTCGGATAACTGTTCCTGCTTTCCCTCTATCTCATGGAAATACTCTCCAAGCCAGTAAAGCTTTGCTTCCTCGTCCTCAAATTCTTCCTCTGAAAGATTCCAGACATCACTTTCACTATTTGTAAACAATGAATTTATTCCACGAATAACAATCTGCTGTGCTGCCTCTTTGTCAGGTTCTTCATTATATTTTGAAGATACCGCTATTATATAAAGCTCGTTTATAATCTGGCCAAGCTGCATATAGAGGTCTGACACATCATTTAGTTTAGCTGCGTTGTTTCTAATCTTTTCTGCATAAATATCATAAAGCTCTTTTGTAATATTTTCATAGTCCACTTTTGAAAGCTCGTCAAGTACCGGAATAAACTCTGTAAAATATTTATCCATGTCATCATTTTTGTAGAGCATGGCATTTGTTCTAAACATATAAACAAAACTTTCAAGTGAGCTCATATCACTTCCGTCATAAACAGATATACTGTTTCTGATAATGTCAATATATCTTGACCTGGTCATTCTCATCGGAAGCTGACCTATAATACCGTGAATACAGTCATTTATTGCAACATTATCTTTTGAACCGAAGATAAATTTTACAACATCCTGTGCAAATTCCGTATCATCAGGAAGTTTTTTCATCTCCTCAAATCTGTACTGAACTCTGTTTAACACATATTCATATACAACAAAACAGTCAACATATGCAGTAAGTACCTGCATTTTGTCCATTACATTTTTTCTGAGCTTCAAAAGTTTGTCTGCTGCCTCTGACATCTCTTCTTTTGTGAGGCCTCTTTCGTAAATATCAGCTATAATCTCATTTACAGCATCAGTAGTATCTCTCGCAGACTCTATATACGGGTTTATTCCTTCCGTAACCATTTCATAATATACATAATAATGCATCATAAGTTTTAACTTTGCATCCTCATAATTCATATGCATACATTTGTCTACATAATCAGGAAGCATCTGACGCACATCTTTATTTTTATCCAATGCTTTTACACATTGTCTTATTGAATTACTCATTTTTATATAACTCCTTAATTTTTACCAGGTCTGAACAAGAACCCATGAATCAAACCACTTTAATATATTCGCATATGATATAGTAATCGGATATCCTGACAATACCGGATAGAACATCGCAAAAAGCACTATTGCAGCCACAGTATACACAAATACCCATTTCTTTCTCTGCGGATTTTTCTGAACAATTTTATAAAAACTATATCCAAGCATTACAGTAACAAAAGGTACGCTAGGAAAATAATGATATATAAATACTGTTCTTGTGACCATAAGCCAAGGTGCATACTGTGATAAATATCCAAGTGTAAGGAATATTGCTTTTTTGTCCCTATCTTTGTAGATAAGATATAACATATAGACAAATGCAGGTATTCCCGCCCACCATACAAGCGGATTTCCAAATGCACTTATTCCTTCACGAAGATTGTCTGCCGTGATTCCGGAATAATACCACATTGGTTTGTACATTATCGGCCACTGATACCACTTTGATGAATATGGATGTGTATCTGACAATGCACTGTGATAGTTAAACATTGTTTTCTGTGCTTCTATAACCTTAGTAATAAATGTCCTGTCTGTTCCGTCGCTGAACGGAATATATGACAATGTATATATTATTACCGGTATCACTACAAAGAATATACAACAGAAACCAATAGTCTTCATAAACATTTTAACAAAATTATCTGATATATATTTATGTGATATTCCGTCTGTACTTCCGTCTATATTCTTGTTTGCATACTGATATTCCCTGAATCTCTTGTACATCTGTATAAAGAATATCACACACAATCCTGCTGACGAATATATTCCCGTCCATTTGCTTGCCCAGCTAAGTCCCATAGCTATACCACAAAGTCCAAGCGGTATAAATGTCTTTTTGAGCGGCGTATCGTAAAAGTTTAACTTTGTATAACAATACATAAAATAGTACGACAGCATTATAAACAGTGTGACAAATACATCTATCGTTGCAATTCGTGTCTGAACAAAATGCATAAAATCAAACGTAAATAACAATGTAGTTACAATGCATATCCATGTCTCGCCAAAAAACTTTTTAGCAAAGTTGTAGATTATCGGAATCATGAGCACGCCGAACAATGTTCCCATAAATCTCCAGCCAAACGGACACATTCCAAAAATAAGTATTCCCACTGCCATAATTGCTTTTCCGAGTGGCGGATGTGTATTTTCATAACAATACAGATGATGTATCATTTCATATGCTGTTCTGGCATGATATATCTCATCAAAATATGTTCCGTTTAAGTTGGTTGAACGTCCTGTAAACAGTTTCTGCTCGTCGAAAAGATTTTTGTACTCTTTTGCATTTACCGGTTCAAGCAAGTTTCCGTCTGCATCCGTAAATACAAGTTCCAAAATACTGTCCTCACCGTTTTCTGTTGACGGACTGATTCTGAAATATCTTGCCGAAACATTTATATCTTTTTGATTCCATGTAAATACGGAACCTGCATCCCATTCTGAGCCCTGACCGCAAAGAGTCGTCCATTCACCGTTTACATCGTTTGTGTATTCGATATAATATGTCGGATTGTTTTTGTAACCAAGGAAATCCCACAATTTCGCAACATTTACCTCAGCACCCATATCAAATGTTACTGCACCCTGTTTGACTAAAGAATACTCTGACTTTGGTGCATTCATATCACCGAGTCTTGCAAATGCTATAACTGCATAAACCAATGTGATAATACCAAGTGCAATAAAATCTTTTTTTGTCATTTTTGCAAGAACTGCTGACTTTTTAATAGGATTATTATTTGTCATCTTACCCTGCATTTTTTGATTCTTTTTCTCTATCTGTGCCATAATATCAGATATTTCTTCACTGTCATCAACCGGCTTAAAATACAGCTTTGCTGCAGCATAAAACATAAATACGACTGTGAGCAGCAAACCTATTGAAATCGCAATAGGTATCGGTGCTTTGGAATTAAAATTAGTATTGTCGTATACAAAAAGCACATGCGCCGCATTGTAAAATGCAATAGTAGATACCAATACATACAGCATATAAATTTCTTTTCTGAGTCTCACCGCAAAAGCAAGTAAGAACATAACCATTGCCGGGAAGAGATAACGTTCATGCATACGAACGGCAAACATAAATACTGTCGTCACAACAAATCCACCGATAAAATAATATTTGCCTGCATTTTTCTTGCAACGTAAACTTATTATAATTGAAATTATTACCGTTAAAACAATTGCTATAGTTCCCCATGTCTTATACTGTACTCCAAGCAGCTTGTCATACTGGCTCGCCCAGTTGAGTCCAAGCATATTCCAGAAGTTGTATGCATTTATCGACGCATATTCATATGATTTCAAAGTTCCCGTATACTGATTTAATGCCTGAGAAAAGCCAAACGGCAGCATCAGAACCCCTATCATAAGAATTGCAGCCACACCAAGTACAAGATTTTTAAAGAACTTCTTCCAATTGAAATCTTCGAGAAAAACCTGGTCAATTATACCGCATATAAGTACAGGCGTGAAAAACAACGACTGTGGTTTTATCAATATTCCGATTGCAAACACAAAGTACGAAAGTATAAGTTTCTTTTCAGTGATAAGATAGCACATAAGAACCATAAATACGGTAAACACCGAATCTGTCTGTCCCCAGACCGCACTGTCAAGAATAACCATCGGGCAGAAAAGATAAACAGCAGACAAAAATGCTGCACCGCTCTTTTTCAATCTCTTTGATGCTATTTTAAAGATAAGATATGCTGTAAACATATCTGCAATTATCGCCGGAAGTTTTGTGAGAACTATACTCGCCTTACTGTCCCAAGTCCATGAGAACAGGGCTCTTATAGCACCTACTACATAAAGTATATACATATATCCCGGCGGATAATCATGGAATGAATCAGACAAATAAAACTTTGAGATCCCCTCATCAAATACATTCTGTGACCATATAAGGAAACAATTCATATCTGTATCATTTCCCTTGTAAACTGCTGCCGCAATAATTCTTGCAACAAATGCCGCTCCGAATATAATCCAAAGCAAGACTAAATATGATTTGTCCTGACTGTTTTCTTCCTTTCCTTTTTCTCTAATAAGGCTGCTTATTGGGTTGCAGCACAAAAGCGTTATTACAAAACCCAATATCGCAACAATATTAATAGCTGCCATTTTTTCTTCTCCTTACATAAATTTTTTAACATGCTGATGTGTGAACAGATGGTCTGAACAATATTCATAATTTCCATCACACTTTGAGCAAAATCTGAAATCAAGATTTTCATCATCCAGTTCCGTTCTTCCACAAACCGCACATCTGTGTCTCGGCCCTGAATTTGAAGTCTGTGTCTGCTTTTTGAAAGCCCTTCGTCTGTGTATATCCTTCGGAGAAACTCTCCTGTAATTTCTCGTTGAGAAAAAGAATATAAGGAAATTCGCCATAGCCACAATAATGGCAATTCCCATTGATATATATGCTGCACCGCTGCCTGACGCACCCTGGCTGTAAAGCAATATTCCATAGTAAAAACTCTGTACCACCTGATAAAGCATATAGGCTGCATCAAGAATAGCAAGCCATTTTACCTTTATCGGTATAATGAAATACAACAGGAACTGCATGTCCGGATTTAACGCCGCAAACGCAAAAAACATTGACCAGTAAATATACTGGAAACCTGAATAATAAATTTGACTGTGAATCGGTGATAAATATAATATCAATGCCGCAATAATATTAAACAGATATCCGCTCAAGAAATACATATTGAATCTGAATGTACCCCATGCCTGTTCAAGTGAACGTCCAAACAAAAAGAACAATTGAACCTGAATTACAAAAAACAAAATACTGAGTAACATTCCCATACCGCTTGAAAAACCATACGGCTCAATAAGAAATGTAACCAGTCTCCATATCTGACCTCTGAATACTGCCGACATATCAAGACAAAGGTACTCATAATAAATATTTTCATTTATCATGCCTATGACTGCACCCGCACAGTATAAAATAATAACGTACCTTATCAAATCAGGTATAGCATACCTGCCAAACTTTCTCTCAAGTTTATTAAGAAAATTGTCCATAAAACTAATAAATCCTTTCAAACTATAAATTTTTACGGTCTTTTTACCCATGATAATAACATCATGATTTGATTATAGTTATCGTTTACATCTTTGTCAAACTATTCCGCAAAACATTGACAACATTCAAATACCCCGCAGCAAGCTACAGGGCATGACATTACTATATAAAATAAATATATTTGTGTGTGTGTATGTTTATTTATTCATTATTTTTCTTTAACAAAATAAACCAGACCCGGCAAAATGTAAATGCCTTTTAAACCGTTTTTGTTTAAAAATTCCTCAATATCACAATCTGATTTTTCAAATACATCAAATAACGTATCACCCGGCTGTGCGACATATTTTACCCATTTATCGTCATCCGCATTTACACTTCTTTGCATATTTTCGTCAGATGCCTCCACGTACACGTCCTGTACCTTATCGGGAAGATTCATATTATCTGCCATATCTTCCATAAATGACATTTCTGAATTTTCACCTGTATTTTCAGATACACGGACATTTTGATTTTCCCTGAAGTTTTCCATTCTGTCAGCTTTATCATTCATTGAACTGCTATTCTTATCATTGCAACATTTCTTTTTATTTTTAACAGGAATACAAATAGTATCTCCGATATTAAGTCTGTAAACATCTGCATATGGGTTTGCATGAAGTATCATTGCAAGGGGTACATCATACTTTCTGCTTATTCCATATAAGGTATCCCCCTGTTTTATTGTATATGTCATTCCATCACAATTATCATAATTCATTTAAAACCTCTTTTATACGATTTCCCTAAAATGCGTAATAAATCGACCGCTTCTAACATATTTAATAGGAATATCATATTTTATTTTCAAACTTTCTTTATATTATATTCACCGTAATTTAATATTGACACAAAAATTTTAAGAAGGCTTCAAAGCAAAGCTACTTGAAATAAGAAAGTAATTGTCATATAATAGCAGAATGTGGCGATTTTTTAGCTATGATATAGAAAGAGGTACACGATGAAATTAGATTTTAATACACTTGGTATTGATATTGGTTCAACTACTGTTAAGATTGCTATATTGAACAAAAACGGTGAGATAATCTTTTCAGATTATCAGAGACATTATGCCAATATTCAGGAAACTTTGGCTAAAATTGTAGATAAAGCATACGAGGAATTTGGGGATATGCCTGTCGCACCTATGATAACGGGTTCCGGCGGACTTACACTCTCAAAACATATGGGGATTCCTTTTGTGCAGGAGGTCGTTGCTGTCGCAACATCACTTAAAGATTATGCACCAAGAACCGATGTTGCTATTGAACTTGGTGGTGAGGATGCAAAAATCATCTATTTTACAGGCGGTATAGACCAGCGAATGAACGGTATATGTGCTGGTGGTACAGGTTCGTTTATCGACCAGATGGCTACACTTTTAAAAACTGATGCCGCAGGTCTTAATGAATATGCCAAAAATTACAAAGCTATATATCCTATTGCTGCAAGATGCGGTGTATTTGCAAAAACCGATATACAACCTCTTATAAATGAAGGTGCAACAAAAGAAGACCTCTCGGCTTCTATCTTTCAGGCTGTCGTAAATCAGACTATAAGCGGACTTGCCTGTGGTAAACCTATAAAAGGAAATGTTGCATTCTTAGGAGGTCCGCTTCACTTCCTTACAGAACTTAAACAAGCATTTATAAGAACTCTGGGACTTGAGGGAGATGCCATAATAGCACCTGACCATTCACATCTTTTTGCCGCATCAGGTGCCGCAATGAATGCCCAGGCCGATGTGCAGTCCTCTCTCGGTGAATTAAAAGATAAACTTTCAAATAAAATAGAACTCGATTTTGAAGTAACGAGAATGGAGCCGTTATTTGCTTCTGAAAAAGATTACGAGGAATTTACTGAAAGACATAATAAACACAATGTCAAAAAAGGTGATTTTGCTTCTTATAAAGGAGACCTTTTCTTAGGTATTGATGCCGGTTCGACTACTACAAAAGTTGCCGTTATCGGTGATGACGGTTCTCTACTATATTCATTTTACAGCAGTAACAACGGAAGTCCGTTAAAAACTGCCCTTAAAGCCATGAAAGACATCTACACAAAGATGCCTGAAGGTGCAAGAATCGTGCGTTCATGCTCTACAGGTTACGGTGAGGCTCTGCTTAAATCAGCACTTCTCCTTGACGAAGGCGAGGTTGAGACAGTTGCCCATTATACTGCCGCCGCTTTCTTTGACCCAAATGTAGACTGTATTCTTGATATTGGCGGTCAGGATATGAAATGCATCAAGATAAAAAACAATTCCGTTGATAAGGTACAGTTAAACGAAGCATGTTCTTCAGGCTGTGGTTCGTTTATTGAGACTTTTGCAAAATCGCTTAATTATGAGGTAGCGGACTTTGCAAAAATCGCTTTGTTTGCCGAAAACCCTATCGACCTCGGTTCAAGATGTACTGTATTTATGAACTCCAAAGTTAAGCAGGCTCAGAAAGAGGGTGCAAGTGTTGCTGACATTTCAGCAGGTCTTGCATACTCTGTTATCAAAAACGCCTTGCTTAAAGTTATCAAACTTACAGACCCTAAAGACCTTGGCAAACAGGTCGTGGTTCAGGGCGGTACATTTTACAATGATGCAGTTCTCAGAAGTTTTGAGCGCATATCGGGCTGTGAAGCAATAAGACCTGATATTGCAGGTATCATGGGTGCTTTTGGTGCTGCTCTTATCGCAAAGGACAGATACACCGGTCAAAAGAGCACAATGCTCTCATTTGATGAGATAAACGAACTTCGTTTCAAAACATCAATGACAAGATGTCAGGGATGTATAAATCACTGTCTGCTCACTGTAAACGAATTTACTGGTAATCGTAAATTTATATCGGGAAACCGCTGTGAAAAAGGTCTGGGGCTTGAAAAGAACAAAGACCATATTCCAAATCTCTTTGAATATAAAAATGAACGCGTATTCAAAAATTATAAACCACTTAAAAAGGCTGATGCACCTAGAGGTGTTGTCGGTATACCACGTGTTCTCAACATGTATGAGAATTATCCGTTTTGGTTTACATTCTTTACAAAGCTTGGTTACAGCGTAAAACTTTCACCTGTTTCAAGCAGAAAAATTTATGAACTTGGTATTGAATCAATTCCAAGTGAATCAGAATGTTATCCGGCAAAACTTGCACACGGTCATGTAACATGGCTTATAAGACAGGGACTTGAATACATATTCTATCCTTGTATTCCTTACGAGCGTGTTGAAGTACCCGATGCAGGCAACCACTACAACTGCCCTATCGTCACATCATACGGTGAAAATATTAAAAACAACATCGAGGAACTTCGTGACGATAAAATAAAATACCAGAATCCGTTTATATCGCTTGAAAGCGAAGAGATACTTACAAAACGTCTTGTAGATTTCTTCCGGAAAGAAAACGGTATTCCTGCTGCTGAGATAAAAGCTGCAGCACATGAGGGATGGCTTGAAATGCAGGCTGTACGTGACGATATGAGCAAAAAGGGTAAAGAAGTCCTTCAATACCTCAAAGAAACAGGTCGCCACGGTATCGTACTTGCAGGCCGCCCATATCACAGCGACCCTGAGATAAACCACGGTATTCCTGACCTTATCACCTCATACGGTGTAGCTGTTCTTACCGAGGATAGTATATCTGAACTTTCTGAGGTTGACCGTCCTACTATCGTTATGGATCAGTGGATGTATCACTCAAGACTTTATAAGGCAGCTTCATTTGTCGCAAAGAATGACAATCTCGACCTTATACAGCTCAACTCATTCGGCTGTGGTCTTGATGCTGTCACAACAGATCAGGTTAGTGATATTCTCACAAAACAGAATAAAATATATACCGTATTGAAAATAGATGAAGTAAATAACTTAGGTGCAGCCAGAATCCGTATCCGTTCGCTTCTCGCCGCCGTAAAAGACAGAGAACGCAAAAAGATTGAGGCTAAACGTATCGATACGGCGCATCACAGAGTCATATTCACCGAACAGATGAGAAAGGATTACACAATTCTCGTTCCTGATATGTCTCCTATCCATTTTGAGATATTGGAGCCTGCTCTTGCTTCATGCGGTTACAATGTCGAAGTGCTAAAAGCAGACAGCAAATGTATAGATTATGGACTTAAATATGTAAACAATGACGCATGTTACCCTTCACTTATCGTTGTAGGCCAGTTTATGCAGGCACTTCTGTCTGGTAAATATGACCTCCATAAGGTTGCACTGATTATCACTCAGACAGGCGGCGGATGCCGTGCGACAAATTATATAGGATTTATCAGACGTGCTCTTGAAAAAGCGGGCATGGGGTATATTCCTGTTATCTCAATGAGTGCCGGTATTGAAAAAAATCCGGGATTAAAGATAAATCTTGAAATGGCAAATAAGGCATTGCAGGCACTTATATACGGTGACGTATTTATGCGTGTTCTCTACAAAACAAGACCTTATGAAAAAGTAAAAGGCTCTGCAAATTTACTCCATGAGAAATGGAAAAAAATTGCGATAGAGTCGGTAAAAACAGCCAACAAAAAACAGTTCAAGAAAAACATCCAAAATATTGTTAAAGAATTTGATGAACTTGAACTTGTCGATATAAAGAAACCAAAAGTAGGTATTGTAGGTGAAATTCTTGTTAAGTTCATGCCACTTGCAAACAACTTTATAGTTGAGCTTTTGGAAGAAGAAGGTGCAGAAGCCGTATGCCCTGACCTTATCGATTTCTTTATGTACAGTTTATACAATGCGAACTTTAAGGCTGAATATCTCGGCAAGAAAAAATCAAGTGCAAAGATAAACAATTTCCTTATCTGGTTTATCGAGAAATATCGCAAATGTGCAAATGATGCACTTGCGGCAAGCAAACGCTTCCACCCTACTGTTCCTATTCAGAAGCTTGCAGAATATGCTTCACCTATCGTATCCTGCGGCAATCAGACAGGTGAGGGCTGGTTCCTCACAGGTGAAATGATAGAACTTATCAAATCAGGTGTTCCTAATATCGTCTGCACACAGCCATTTGGCTGTCTGCCTAACCATGTGGTAGGTAAAGGAGTAATAAAGGAACTCCGTCATCAGTATCCCGATTCAAATATCGTTGCTGTTGACTATGACCCGGGTGCAAGTGAAGTAAATCAGCTTAACAGAATTAAACTTATGCTCTCAACAGCAGGAAAAAATCTGCAAACAGAAAATCTGTATGCAGAGTCAAAAGACAATGAAGAAACAGCTTAAAAATGGAGTTTTCTAATGAATATACTTGTATGCAGATGGGATATATTCGTATATCCTGATATATTAGATACTTTAAAAAATCAGGGACATCTTTTTGATGTCCTTGATTTTTCTGCAATAAAAATGAGTGATGATGAAATAAAAATATTTTCAAAACAGCTTGAATGTAAAATCACTTCAAAATATGATGCAGTTTTTTCTGTTAATTACTTCTCTTATATAGCCAAGGTATGCCATAGACTTAACATTCAGTATATATGTTATAACGTTGATTCCCCGCTTTTAAATATGCAGCATCCGTCAATAAATTATAAAACTAATCATATATACACATTTGACAGCAAAGAAGCCAAAGATTTTAACAATAATGGTATAAATACCGTTTATTACCTGCCACTTTGCACAAATGTTGAACGTGTGCAGACGCTTTTAAACAGCTCTGAAAAAACGGCACATGAAGCGGATAATAATATAAACAATCAAACAACTGATTTTTTTAAAAATTCACCATTGCTATATAATTATGATATTTCCTTTGTCGGAAATCTATACGATAAAAACAGATATGATGATACCATGCATATTCTACCCGACTATCTGTGCGGATATATGGATGCGGCAATCGAAGCACAGTTAAATGTAAACGGCGGAAATCTTTTAAAAAACATGCTCACACCCGAAGTTATTGATATGCTGTCACAATATACCGATGTTAAAGCCAGTACACAGTCACACGCCGATTTAAAATTTCATTTTGCGACAAGTGTACTTGCACACAAAACAGCGGCTAAAATGCGTATTATGACACTTAACAGCCTTGCAATGAAATATCCTGGAAAAGTCCACCTCTTCACAACGAGTGATACCTCTCCACTGTTTCCTGCACTTGTGACACACAAAGGCGCAGACTACTTTTCAGAGGCTCCATTTGTATTTGCACATTCCAAGATAAACATAAATATGACAGCACCAAATATCGAAACAGGTATACCTCTTAGAGTATTTGATATTCTTGGTGCAGGCGGTTTTCTCATAACTGACTGGCGGGAAGATTTAAAAGATTGTTTTACCATCGGAAAAGATTTAGAAATTTATGACGGACTCGATGATCTTCTTGAAAAAACGGATTACTATTTAAAACATGACGAAAAAAGAATTGCAATTGCAAGGCACGGATTTGATACGGTGAGAAAAAAACATACCTACAATACAAGGCTTAAAGAAATATTTAGGCTTTGAAACTTTCCTCAGTTAAAATTCTTTTTTACAGCTTTAAACTCAAATGTCAAATAAAATTTCCGTAAACTCCGCTTCACTTCCGTTGTCTTGAATCAATCTTATCAAATCGTTTGCCTGCAGCCAAACAATCGCAGTATTATCATTCGGATGTACGCCTATTTTATCATTCATAAATTCTCTATCTAAATAAAAATATACACGGTGCTCACTATCGTTTAAAATTCCAAATGGTGTTACAGCCCCCGGCGTTAACTGCATGATATTCAATAACTCTTCCAGAGACGCAAATGATAAAGCACGCAGTCCGTGTTGTCGGGGTGAGGCAATTCAATGGTTTCCAGCTCCTTCATATTAAAAACAGCCTTATGTTCAGCAGCTTCATACTCTATATTTTGCTCCTTTAAATAACTATATATCTCTATTTTATTCATATTCTCTCATCATCTTTTCACCAATTTTCTGACTACTTATGACAGGAATAAATTCAAAATCAATAATATATTTCCAGCTAGATGCCCTATGACCCAAAATAATTGCTGTCAAATCCTGTTTTTTCAGATTTCTTCTCTTTTTGTTCCTCCTTAACATTTGCCTTCTGATACTGATTTGAATTTTCCTGTTTTGTAAATGCTGCGTTACTGCCTGCATTCCCGCTATTTGGATTACTGCTAAATATATCCTTTACATCTCTATTCTTATCGTATCCATTTGGATTTCCGAAAATATCATCATCAGACATTCCCATCTGGCTCTCCATTTCTTTTTTAAGTTCCTCAAACTCAATTTCATTCTGGCTTGGCTGTTCACTCTTTTCTATAAGTTTTCCTTTGCTTTCAAGATGTTTTCCTACCACCACAATAGCAATAATAAGCACTATTGTAACAGCAAAACCGCCCTCCATGCCAAATGTTCCACCGTTTATTACTGTAGCTCCTCCATCAGCTGCTGTTGATGTAAATATTGAACTTGTAATCTTATTGCCACTGACACTTATTCCGTAAAGGTTTCCCTGAACAAAATTCCATATGCTGTGGAACGCTCCAACTATCCATATATTTTCACAATCAGCAAACAGCAATGCGGCAAAAAGACCATATAAAAACAGATTAAATATTGCAAATCCGTCTACTCCCACATTCATTCCATGAAGCATTGCAAAAAATACTGCACTAAATATTGCAGAATTTATTACATGGTATCTTCTGGTAAGTGAAACGAAAAGATAACCCCTGCAAAGAACCTCTTCTGCCATTCCCTGAATCATATATCCGATAAAATAACCTGCGATATAAACTACCGGAATATTCTGTGTAATACCGTCAAAAGTGATGCTCTTTGTCACAATACATATAAGATATGCAACTGAAAAAATCACAAGTGCAAAAAACATTCCCTTTAAATAATTTAAAACAGCGCCTTTTTTCTTGAAGCCAAGTGTGTTTAATTTTCTCTTTTCCACAAACCGGCAATACAGACATACAATTACAATAATCAACAACTCTGAGATAAGTGTGACTATCGTCATCCACTCAGGCATATCCGATATAAGCTGCATCATTTTATTTATGTCCGGCTGACCGGAAGTTATCATCTTTATATACTCATTATTTCCAAGCATATTAAACATCATAGCCGGAACCTGAATAATTCCACCAGCCATAGAACCTACTATGAATAACACTATAGCAATACAAATCTCTCCAAATATTCCATGCCCTCTCTTTACTGCTGCTGCCTGCATAAATTTAGGTTTTCTTATCTCTTTCATAATTAAAAAACTCTTGTTCCTCTCTTTTTAAATTTAAATCTTTCTCTATTCTCTCATACACTTTCTGTTATTCTTAATCTTAAACATTTCCTTCCATATTGCCGGATGGAAAAGAATAAGCAGTGGGAATAATTCCAATCTGCCCGCAAGCATATCAAATATAAGTACAAGTTTTGATATTACCGTAAAGTGCCCAAAACTGCATGTAGGTCCCACAAGTGCAAGTCCCGGTCCTATGTTGTTCATCGTTGCCGCTACTGCCGTAAAATTAGTGATAAAGTCTTTACCCTCAAATGACAATATAAAAATCGAAGCTGCAAATATAATGAAAAATGTTATAAAAAATACATTTACTGAGCGGACAACCTCATGCTCTACAGGCTTTTTGTCAATCTGAATCTTTCTTATACATTTTGGATGTATATACGATTCAAGGTCTTTTATAATTGTTTTTACAAGTATGATAAATCTCGATACCTTAATTCCACCGCCTGTACTTCCTGCACATGCACCGCAGAACATCAAAAATATAAGTACCGTCTTACATGTCTGCGACCACTTATCAAAATCGACACTTGAAAATCCTGTTGTCGTTATAATTGATGCGACCTGAAATGATGCTTGTGTTAATGCTTCAAAAAACGATTTTGTCGTGTCTATTATATGAAAACATATAATGCCTACAGCCGCTATAATAATGAGAAAATAATATCTTACTTCCTCCATCTTAAATGCTTTCTTAAACTGTTTATACAGAATAAAATAATAGGCATTAAAATTAACTCCAAACAGTATCATAAATATAGTAAGCACCCACTGTATATATGGCGAATAACTTGCCGCACTGTCATTTTTTATGCCAAATCCACCTGTTCCGGCTGTTCCAAATGCCATTGCAAGCGAATCAAACAGTGGCATTCTTCCTATAAGTAAGAATATTATCTGTACTACAGTTAATGTAATATATATAATATACAATATCTGTGCCGTATGTTTCACTTTTGGCACAAGCTTTCCAACTGAAGGTCCAGGGCTTTCTGCCCTCATAAGATTTATTCTTGAACCTCCACCAAGAGGAATTATTGCAAGCAGAAATACAAGAACTCCCATTCCACCAAGCCAGTGAGTAAAGCTTCTCCACATAAGTGAACAATGCGACAATGCCTCAACATCACTTAATATACTTGCTCCCGTAGTTGTAAATCCTGATACAGTTTCAAAAAGTGCATCTATAAGTGATGGTATCTCTCCTGTTAAAATAAATGGAATGCCACCAAAAAAACTCATAAATATCCAGCTTAAGGAAGTTGCCACGCATCCCTCTTTCAGATAAAAAACTGAACTGCCTGCTTTTTTATGTGTCATGAGCATACCGAGTAAAAAAGTAACAATTCCAACACCGAGATAAACAAAGCCCTGTTTTTCTCCATAACAAACCGCAACAATGCACGGAAGCAGCATAAATGCTGCTTCAATCTTTAAAACACTGCCTAATATATATCTTATAATCGACCTGTTCATTTTTTAATATCTCCCTGAATTTTTACTACAATTTTTCTTCTTGACTTTCATTCATGAATCATCCCTCGCGTTAAGCCCGATCTACTCTAAAATATCGAGAATAGTATTAAATCCTGTCTGTGTCGTCACTATCATGACTGTATCATTTACCTGTATGAAATCCTGTCCTGTCGGAATGATAATTCTGCCGTTTCTGTTTATAAATGAAATAAGAACTCCTTTTTTAATATTAAGCTCCATAATTGCTTTGTTTGTAACTGCCGACGCTTCTTCAACAGAAAATTCAATTGCTTCAACTCTCGAATCGCAAAGCTGGTAAAGTGTCTGGATATGGTTATTCTTTGATGCATTCTTTGCTCTTACATATGCTATTATGGCTTCTGATGTAATATATTGCGGATACATAATACTTCCAAGATCAAGATTATTTATTACATTTTTAAAGTTTGTCCTCGTTATCTTTGTAATAACTTTAGCATTTGAAACCTGTTTCGCATGAAGTGTGAGCATTATATTTTCCTCATCTATACCTGTAAGAGGTATAAATGACTCAACATTTTCTATGCCCTCCTCAAAAAGCACTTCCTCGTCCGAACCGTCTGCATTTATAATAATAGCTTTTGGCAAAAGTATGCTAAGTTCCTCACATCTTGCCTTATTCTGCTCAATTATCTGAACTGATATTCCCATCGCAATAAGCTGATTTGCAAGATAATATGCTGCTTTTCCTCCGCCTACTATCATTGTATTTTTTACCTGCTTCGTTTTTAACCCAAACTTCTGCATAAAACTTTTTACTGTTTTTCTATGCGCAACAAATGACAAAACATCACCATGATGCATCACAAAATCGCCCCACGGAATATAAACTTCTCCATCTCTTTCTATCATGCAGATAAGAACATTGGCAATTCCTCTCCTGCCAAATTCCTGGATTGACATTCCGTCAAGCATATTTCCTTCTGAAATCTTAAATTTGATAAGTTCTGCCTGTCCGTGGGCAAATGAGTTCACCTCAAGTGCCGTCGGAAGACAAAGAATTCTTGTAGCCTCAATAGCAGCTTCAAGTTCAGGATTTATTATCATGGTCAGACCAAGTTTTTCCCTTAAATAACTTGCCTCGGTACTGTAATCAGGTGTTCTTACTCTTGCGATAGTGTCACACCGGCTGACATGTTTTGCAACAGTACAACATAAAAGGTTTAATTCATCTGAATCTGTTACTGCGATAAGAAGGTCGGCAGCTTCTATACCAGCCTCCATCTGTACGCTGTAGCTTGCTCCGTTTCCGGCAAGCCCCATAATATCGTACTGATTTGCTATCTCCATAACTTTTTCACGATTTCTGTCTATAATGGTAATATCATGTCCCTCTTTACTCAACTGTCTTACCAATGCATTTCCAACTTTTCCGCATCCTACAATGATAATGTTGAGTCCTGATTTTACCGCACTTTTAAATTTCATTATTTTAATACTCCTTTTTACTATCAGTAAATAATGTCATACAACTCACGATGTCAATACTGTTAAATTATTACGATAGACTTATCCTAGTACATTATGTCTGTTTTGTCAAAGAATTTTATTTATTTAGGACACCCTCTGCCCTTTCTTGACATAAAAACATCATAAGAGTATGCTTTATATTGAACAGACCTTTCCAAAAGAAGGGAGAATAATAATGAAAAATAATTGTATTGACTTTTCATTTGCTCTGGATACACTAAAAAATAAAATAAAAAATTGATACATCGTGCGGTATATTTGTAAAACTTACAAACCGCTCAATGTATCAATTATCCCCATTTATTTTTTATATTTTTTCTCCAATGTTGCTATTTCATCATAAATGTTTTTCCGTATTTTTTCTTTATCGATTTCCATATTTTTTCCCATAATAAAAATCTTAAAGAACAATCCAAGACTTATAGAAGCAAATATATTTATCAGTGCGATTAGCTCATCATCATTTTCCACATTCAATTGATTTTTATCAATATATTTAAACATTATTCCCTTTGGCGTATTGGCTTCTTCCTGCTTTCCCTTCATTGTATCACTGACAATAGGCGTTTGCGAAACGCCACACGCCGCATAAATACGACATTTTTTTGTTACTAAATATAAAAATCTCCTCACGGTTTGTGGTATAATGGAGTTGTTCA